>JAQVEB010000136.1 GCA_028698105.1 Petrimonas sp.
CCTCTTCGATCGTGGCGGAAAACAAATCAAGGAGAGCTCCGGCGCTTCCAACGAAGCCGGAACGGCGCTCGGCGGCGGTGGCGATATGACCACGGGACACGTGATCAACTTTTTCGACGCCATCAGAGGCAAAGCCAAACTCACGGCGCCTATTGACGATGCGGCCATCAGCAACGCCATGATCCATTACCCCAACATCGCTTTCCGCATCGGAAAAGGATTTGATATTGACGATAAAACAGGCCGTATTTACGACCGCGACGCGATGAAACTCTGGAGCCGCCAATACGAAAAAGGATGGGAACCAACGCTATAAAACAACATAAAAATGAAAAATTCAAGACGCGAATTTATTAAAAAATCGGCGCTCGGTGTAGCCGGATTAGCCATCGGCAGCACGATGGATATGTCCGCAAAAAGCTATGCCAACATTTTGGGCGCCAACGACAGGGTACGGGTAGGCATACTGGGTTTCTCCAACAGATTTAGAAGCTCGTTGGGAAAATCGTTCCTCAAATATGCCAAAGACATGAACTTTGAACTCTACACCGTTTGCGACATCTGGAATCGCCGGCGCGACGAAGGACAGGCATGGTACAAGGAGCAAACCGGAGGAAGCATACGCACGGCGCGCAATACCGATGAACTCTGGACACAGAAACCCGACGCGGTGATCATCAGCACCGCCGATTTCCAACACGCGCTCCTCACCGCCGAAGCGGTTAGGGCCGGATGCGACGTGTACGTGGAGAAGCCCTTTGCCGAAACCATGGACGATGCCAATGTAGCGCTTAAAGCCGCCAGGGAAACCAATAAAGTCATTCAGGTTGGCTCGCAACGCCGCAGCGGAACAAACTACCATGCGGCGCATGATTACATTAAATCCGGCAAGTTCGGCAAGATCATTGCCGTGGAAATGACGTGGAACGTAAACCAACCCGGGCGTTGGCGTCTTCCCCAACTTACCAAGGAAATCCGCGAGCAGGATACCGACTGGAAACGATTCCTGATGAACCGCCCCGACGAGCCGTGGAATCCGCGCAAATACCTGGAATATCGCCTGTTCTGGCCGTATTCATCGGGTATTCCCGGCCAATGGATGGCGCATCAGATTGATACCGTGCACTGGTTCTCCGGATTGAAACACCCGCGTTCGGTTGTAGCCAACGGCGGAATTTACATGTGGAATGACGGTCGCACGAATTACGACACCATGACCGCTGTTTTCGATTATGGCGACAGCCCCGAAAAAGAGCCCGGAAACGGATTTGAGGTTATTTACTCCTCACGGCAGAACAACTCTTCGGGTGGAACCAAGGAATGGTATTTCTCCAACGGCGGGAAGCTCGATCTGGACACAAACATCGTTAATGACGACGGCGGTCTGACAAAAAACTACGCCAATGATATGGGCATGCAACCCTTCCTGCTGGAAACCTTCGAGTTGCCGCAAATAAAGGTGGAAACCGGCTCAAACACCGGTTCCGATCCGTTGACCAACGCCCACATGAAAAACTGGATGGATTGCGTACGCGACCAAAACGTGAAAACCAATGCGCCCGTAGAAGCCGGTTACAGCCACTCCATCGCCGACATCATGGTTACAGCCGCATTGCGCACCGGACAACGCGCTACTTTCGACGAAAAACTGAAACAGGTAATTGCCGGAGGCAAAGTGTTTAAGTACTGATTTTTTTCGAAGGAACAGAAGAGGTTGTCTCAAAAGTAAAATCTGCTATCAAATTGTCATTCTGAATGGAGCTTTAGCGAAATGAAGAATCTATTTAGCTTGACAATGTAGATGTTTCACTTCGTTCAACATGACAAAATGAAACTACAGTGATACTTTTGAGACAACCTCCTTTCTGTTTTTTAAAATTGTTGCGTTCGTTCATGGTAATCTGGCGCGTAAAAGTTACCTTTGCAATACCTAAATAAAAAAAATGAAATTTACACCCGAAACATACAAAATTCCCGATGTTCCCATGCAATCGTTCATTGACACCGATGAGATTTGGGATTACATTAACAACACCGTTTCCACGCCCCAACGTGTAAAAGAGGTGGTGGAAAAATCGTTAGCCAAAAACCGGCTGAATCTGGAAGAAGTGGCTGTTCTGATCAACGCCGGGGATGCCGAATCCATCGAAATCATCAAAAACGGCGCGCGCGAATTGAAAAAAAAGGTTTACGGAAATCGAATTGTGCTTTTTGCTCCGCTCTACGTGGGTAATAAATGTTCCAACAACTGCACCTACTGCGGGTTTCGGGCATCCAACACCGAAGCCGTACGCAAAACGCTTTCCGATGATGAACTGGTGAAAGAAATTGAAGCGCTGGAAGATAACGGCCAAAAACGATTGATCCTCGTTTACGGCGAGCACGCGCAATACAGTCCCGAATATATTGCCGAAACCGTGAAAGCCGCTTACAGCGTGAAAAAAGGACACGGCGAGATCCGACGCGTAAACATAAACGCTGCGCCGCTCGATATCGAAGGTTTTCGCACGGTGAAAGAAGCCGGCATCGGAACATATCAGGTGTTTCAGGAAACATATCATCGCGAAGCGTACAAAACCTACCACCTGCGCGGCAAAAAAGCCGATTACGATTACCGCCTCACCTCACTCGACCGTGCACAGGAAGCCGGATTGGACGATGTAGGCATCGGCGCGCTGTTCGGGCTGTACGACTGGCGTTTCGAGGTGATGGGCCTGGTGCGCCATACCAATCATTTAGAAGCGTGTTATAACGTGGGGCCACACACCATTTCGTTTCCGCGCGTCAAAGACGCATCCATGCTCCAACTGGGCGATAAATATTTCGTTTCGGATGGCGATTTTGCCCGTCTGGTAGCTATTTTGCGTTTAGCCGTGCCATACACGGGCATGATTCTCACCGCCCGCGAACCCGAAAAGCTGCGCAACGAACTTATCCAATACGGCGTTTCACAAATTGACGGCGGCACAAAAATAGAACTCGGCGCATATACCGAAAAAACCGCCGCCGCAGGCGAACACGATTTAAGGCGCGGACAGTTTCGCATCAACGACGACCGCTCACTCAACCAAATTATTGACGAGTTGCTTCGTCAGGACATGCTGCCGTCGTTTTGCACTTCGTGCTACCGGCTCGGGCGCACCGGTGAACACTTCATGGAATTTTCCGTTCCCGGATTCATCAAACGATACTGCACCCCCAATGCCATGCTCACTTTAGCGGAATATCTGGTTGATTACGCGCCTGAAGAAACCGCAGAAAAAGGTTGGGAAGTGATCGAGAAAAATATGCCGGAACTCAATCAAAAAGTACAAAATCAGGTACGGGAGAAAATAGAAAAAATAAAACAAGGCGAACGGGATTTGTATTTCTGATATTTCATGCAACCGTCTGACCGATTTCCGGTCTGACGGATTAAAACGCATCAGACGGACTTAAAGCTGTCAGATGCAAACAAGAACAAATGACCAACTCAAGACCCCATATCGGCATTTTCGGCCGCAGGAACAGCGGTAAAAGCTCGTTGATTAATTTACTGACGGCTCAAAACGTTGCCATTGTTTCCGACACACCCGGCACTACCACCGATCCGGTGAAAAAATCGGTGGAGATTTTCGGTATCGGCCCGGCAATTATCGTGGATACGGCAGGTATTGACGATATTGGCGCACTGGGACAAAAACGCATCCAAAAATCCATCGAGGCTATAAAAAAAGTGGACTGCGCCATTTTGCTCATCGCCGGAAACCAATTCGGTGTCTATGAGATTGATCTGATACGCCAATTCGAGAAACTCGATACGCCTTATCTTATCGTCCACAACAAAAAAGACATCGCTAAAATCGCTTCGCACACGAAAACCGTCATCAAACAATACAGCAATGCACAAGTGATTGATTTCAGCGCCAAAAACGCGAAAAAAACCGATAAACTAATCGAGGCCATAAAAAAGATCATTCCCGAAAACGTCTATCAGAAAACTTCATTGATGGGCGATCTGGTTAAGCCGAAAGATGTGGTGCTGCTGATCACGCCCATAGACAGCGAAGCGCCCGAAGGGCGAATGATCCTGCCGCAAAATCAGGCTATCCGCGATGCGCTGGACAACAACTCCATTACCGTGGTGGTAAAAGAAACCGAGTTGGGCGATTTCCTTGCGCTCGGCATCAAACCGGCGCTGGCCGTTACAGACAGTCAAGCCTTCGGCTACGTGTCGGAACGCATCCCCGAAAGTGTGCCGCTAACAAGTTTCAGCATTTTGTTTGCCCGGCTGAAAGGCGATTTCGATGCCTACCTGCAAGGCACGCCGCATATTGCTGAACTGAAAGACGGCGACAACATTCTCATTCTGGAAAGTTGTACACATCAGGTAAGTTGCGACGATATCGGACGGGTGAAAATTCCAAAATTGCTGCAAAAATTTACGGGCAAAAAACTCTCGTTCACATTCGTGAGCGGGTTATCGGAAATTGGCCCACCTAAATCCCCCCAAGGGGGGACTTACGCGCTGGTTATTCAGTGCGGCGGATGCATGGTTACCCGCAAACAACTGCTGAACCGGCTGAAACCCTTTATCAGCGAAAGAACACCCGTTACCAATTACGGCATGACACTGGCGTACGTGAACGGGATTTTTGAACGGGCAACTGCCGTTTTCTCCCCCTTGGAGAAGGGGACGGGGGATTGAGTTACACATTTTTCTCAATTTCCTTAATCCCCTTTCGCCAAAGGAGAAATGTTAAAATACAACTTATGACTGTCCAGCAAATTTTACATACAGTTCAATTATCGAAAGAAGAGCTTTCAAAACTTTTATCGGCAACGGGTGACGATGAAAAGGTTCTTTTCAATTACGCTGCCAACGTAAAACAACAGCACGTGGGCAACACCGTTTACCTGCGCGGACTGATTGAGTTTTCCAATATTTGCGAGAAAAACTGCTACTATTGTGGTATCCGCCGCGATAACACCGATACACACCGCTATTGCCTGACCGAAGATGAAGCGCTGGAGGCCGTGCGCTTCGCCCACGAAAACGGGTTCGGTTCCATCGCCCTCCAGAGCGGCGAATTGTCGAGCGATGCGTTTACGCGAAAAATTGACTTTATTCTAAAAGAAGCCATGCGCATCACCAACGGCGAGATCGGCATCACGCTTTCGTGCGGCGAGCAGACGGAAGACGTCTATCGCCGATGGTTCGAGAGCGGCGCGAGCCGGTATTTGCTTCGCATTGAATCGTCCACGCCCGAATTGTATGCAAAACTACATCCGAACGACGAATTGCACAGCTTCACCAACCGGGTAAATGCTTTGGAGCGACTAAAAAAGTGCGGCTATCAGGTGGGTACGGGCGTAATGATCGGGCTGCCGTTTCAAACCGCCGAACATCTGGCAAACGACCTGCTGTTTATGAAACAACTTGATATTGACATGTGTGGTATGGGGCCGTACATCGAACACGCCCGAACACCGCTTTATGAACACAAATTACAACTCCTGTCGCTTCGCGAACGATTCAAATTGAGCCTGAAAATGGTTGCGCTGCTGCGCATCCTGATGCCCGATATCAACATCGCCGCCACCACCGCTCTGCAAACCATCGAAAAAAACGGACGAGAGCAAGCCATCCAAATCGGCGCCAACGTACTGATGCCCAACATCACGCCCAAACGCTACCGCGACGATTATTTCCTCTACGAAAACAAACCCGTATCGCAACAAAGCGACGAGGACGATTTAAAGTTTTTGGAAAAACAATTGAAAAATATCGGACACGAGATCGGTTTTTTCAAGCAGGGAAATTCGTTGCATTACTCCGCTAAAAACGAACGATGAAAAGATAAATATTCCAGTGCGACGCACCTTTTTTTAACGTGTACTGCTGAACTCGCTACAAAGATGACCGTCGCGCTGCGACTATAAAGAACAAAATAGTTGCCGTTGAGCAGCAAAATATGGATATTTACGGCTATTGATACAAATTATCTGCTGCGGAGCAGCAAAATATTTTGTAGTTACATTAGATTTAAGAATATGAAGGTGCCGCGCACCGAAATATCTGGCTAAAACCAGAACAATGACAAACAGAATACACACCATCCACCCCGTAGAAGATGCTGCCCAGTTGGAGGGTAGCCCCCGAAACTTTTTTCACCATCCGCACCGGATATTGAAAAATCATGTCCGCGAAGGGATGACGGTCATTGATTTCGGCTGCGGGCCGGGATTTTTCACGATGGAATCGGCCGGATTGGCGGGAAAATCCGGTAAAGTGATCGCAGTGGATGTGCAACAGGGCATGCTGGAGTTGGTGCAACAAAAAATCCGAAATACGCCGTTCGAAAGCCGGATAACGCTCCATCACTGTCCGCCGGATAGCATTGGCTTACATGAACAGGCCGATTTTATCCTGGCGTTTTACGTCCTTTACGAAGTCCCCGATAAAGAGCGGGTGCTGCGGGAACTGGCTTCGCTGCTGAAACCCGGCGGCCGGATGCTTATCGCGGAACAGAAAGGCCACGTTCCCCGCCGTGAATTTGAGGAAATTACCGCAATCGCGCTTCGCGCGGAATTGCACATAGTGGAACGGCCGCGGATATTTATCAGTCGGGCGATGGTGATGGAGAAAAATCTGTCAGTTTTTGATTAAGACACATTCTGGAAAATTGCAATTCCATATCAGAAACTTTTTATATATTTGTATCTTATTTGTCATTCGTTACAACATAAAATATGGTAATTGAAATTGAACAGCCTGTAACTCCAAAAAAAGTAAAAGAAGCTTTGGGCGAAATGCAAAAACATCAGAATAAAAAGTCGCTGCGGAAACATTTCGGGAAACTGAAAAGGAATATTGATGCCTTATCTTACCAAAAAGAAATGCGTGATGAGTGGTCTTAATTTTGTCGCCGATGCAAATTTTCTGATTAATGTCCATGAAGGGAACCCTATTACTGAACCTTTTCTGGACGCGACTCCTATTGTATCCGTTATTTCCGAAATAGAATTGTTGGGATGGAAAAACCTCTCACCAAACGACAAGAAAAAACTCAATGCCTTATTAAACGATTGCATCATAATGCAATTGACGCCTGAGATCAAAGATATTGCGATAGCATTAAAACAGCAGTTTGCAATCAAAACTCCCGATGCAATCATTGCCGCTACTGCCAAATTTCTGCAATTACCGTTAGTAACGTCCGACAAAGGTTTCAGAAAATTTACCGATATGCAGATTATTCTGATCTGAATACAAATATCTTCGTCGGCCGCGCAAGCTCAGTCCCTCGCTGGCGCACATTTGCAATGTGTGCCAATCTATTTTCACCTTGCAACGAGTCATTTGAATCCTAACGGATTCAGTATAAAAATCGGCCCCCATTATATACCGAAATTCTTTCGCTAAACCACCCAAAGGTGGGGGAGGATACCCTTCAGGCTCCATGCTTCGAGCTTAAAGCTCGACGGGCGGAGGTCTAAGCTCGGGCGGTCGAGCAAAAAGGTCGAACGACCGAGCTAAAAGGTGGAACAACCGAGCAAAAAGCTAGGCCGACGGAGGTAAAAGGTCGGCGCGCCGAGGTAAAAGCTCGATGGATTCACTAAAAAGGGTGGGTAACCCCACCCCTGTAGGTACCCCCCCGTACCTTTTTGGTCAAACGGCCGGGGTTTCGGGCGCGGGCGTTGAGGAAATGCGCGTGAAACGCTCCTTCAACTGGTCGTAAACCGCTTTGGCGCCTTCGATACCGGCGTCCGATGCCGCACCCGCGATCTTGTACACCGCCAGTGCCGATGCGTACGCTTCGCTACCCGCCAGCATTTGCGTGTCCGTCAGCTTTTCGAGGATCTGCTGCAGCACCACGATCAGTTCGTCCAGTTTCCCGAAGAGTGTCAGGTCGTTGCGCATTTCGTCCACCTTCACAAACGAAGGCAACAGCGACGGGTTGTTGGCCGCCACGTTCAGCGCATCTTCGGTAAACGCTTTGTTGCTCACGTTGATTTTCGGCAGACTCACCCGTTCCGAGGGCGTAAGCCCAACCAGAAAAGGCATTGCTTCCTGGATCATGCTCAGGCCTGTGCGCACCTGCTGTTCCGCTTCGGGCGTCAGGGTAACGCTGATGCGATTGTTCGTTAAATTTGCCATGATGTTTTTGGTTTTTAGATTGGCAATAGACTGAACCAGAATGTTTTTCAGTTGAAAAACCACGAGAGAGATTAAAGT
>JAQVEB010000137.1 GCA_028698105.1 Petrimonas sp.
TAAATGGCGGCTTGCGCTTTGTTGTTTTTGGGTATCTTATATAAGTAATGATAAACCAGAAAAATACCAACAATGGCTACCACAATGCCCAAAGCGATAAGGATGTTTTTTTGATTTTTTTCTAAAAATTGTTCCGATGAAGTCAGCGTTTCATCTATTGTTTCCAGATTTTTCTCTGTTCTGTCTTCGCTATGTTTCTTTGACATAATTTTTGTTTAAAAATAACATGTATGAATTTCGAGTTGCAAAAGTAATGGTTTTTAAGAGATAAATAAAATTTCTTCGCGTATTTTTTACCCAAGGTAGTTTGACGGGATTAATCTTTTCCGTAAGTTTGCAGTCTAATGAGCGCACAAACATGTAAAAAAGATTTATTGAAGGAGAAATTTGTATGAAAAAATATATCATTGTTTTTGTTGTTCTTTTTGCTTCTATTCTATCTCTGAACGCGCAGGGAAAGGCCGATCAGGTTTTTACCAACGTTCAGGTAGTGAACGGAAAAGTGGTGTTCCAGCAGTTTATTCTCACCGATAACGGGCTATCGGAGGATCAGAAATACGCGCTTTTATATAAATGGGGAAAGGATAATTACACCGGAAACCCGCTATTATCGGGAATTCGTTTTAACGAACAGGATAAAAGTATTACGGTGAGTTCGAAGGTCGAACTTTTGTTGCCGCCCAACAGTAAAGGCGTTCGTGAAAAGATGCTGATGAACTATCGTTTTGATGCCAGCATAACGCGGGCCGGCTGTATGCTTTTGGTGCGTGATATTACCTATCAAAACGTGCAGGGCAAAGACAGTTCTTTCTTCCCGAAAGCCTTTTCGGCAGAGGAAATGATCACCGATACGGCTATCGCTTCGGCTCAGGGAGGAGACAAAGAATTGAAAGTGAATACCCAAAAAGGCACATTGACTTTCCTGAACGAATTGTTCAGCAGCCTCAACAGTGTTTTTGAAGTGAAAAAATAACGGGACAATTTCTTTTATTAACATTCCCATCGAAAATTTATTTGCCAAATTTCTTGGTAAATAGAAATTATATGGTTAATTTTGCGCCCTGATTTGTGAAGAATCAGCGCAAAACCAGTAAGAAACAATCAAAAAATACAATATAGCAATGGCTAAAATTTGTCAGATAACAGGGAAAAAAGCGATGGTTGGAAACAACGTTGCTCACTCCAACAAAAAAACAAAACGCAAATTCGATGTGAATTTGTTCAGAAAGAAATTTTATTGGGTGGAAGAAGATAGCTGGATCATTCTGAATGTTTCGGCATCCGGATTGCGTACAATTAACAAAATAGGTTTAGACGCGGCGCTCAAGCAAGCTGCCTCTAAAGGGTATCTGAACGCTTAATTGATAGGAGAGAGAAATAATGGCAAAGAAAGCAAAAGGAAACAGGGTGCAGGTAATTTTGGAATGCACCGAGCATAAGGAAAGCGGTATGCCCGGCACATCGCGGTATATCACCACCAAGAACAGAAAGAACACCACGGAAAGACTCGAATTGAAAAAATACAATCCGATTCTGAAGAAAATGACAGTACACAAAGAAATTAAGTAAAACAGATTAAACCATGGCAAAGAAGGCAGTCGCCGGATTCCGCGACAAAACAACAACTACGGGGCGCACGCATACCAAAGTAATTAAAATGGTAAAATCGCCTATAACCGGAGCATATTCGTTTCACGAAGAAATGGTTCCCAACGATAATGTGAAAGATTTTTTCGCGAAGTAATATTCGTTAAAAATATGTAAAAACTTCCCTGCATGTATGTGTGGGGAAGTTTTTTATTGACTATTTTGTAGCTTTGCATGAAGTTGGCTTTCGGCCTTTGGCTATTCGCTGTTAGCGACGGGTGCGTGCGTGATACTATCTGCTTTTTGGATACCGAACATGGAAACAACATGTATTTCATCCACAGCAGGTTTTATTCATTTTTACGCAACGCTAACCGCCAACAAAAAACGTTTAAATAGTTGTATTTTATGGGATTATTTGATATATTTTCGAAAGGAAAAAAAGAAACCCTCGACAAAGGGTTGGAAAAAACAAAAGAGAGTTTCTTCTCAAAGATCAACCGCGCAGTAGCGGGAAAATCGAGGGTGGATGATGAAGTTCTGGATGAACTGGAAGAAGTGCTGGTTACCTCCGATGTGGGAGTGGATACCACGCTCAAAGTCATTGACCGGATTGAAGAACGCGTTGCACGCGACAAGTACGTGAATACCGATGAGCTTACCCGAATTCTCCGCGAGGAAATTGCCGAATTATTGATGGAAAACAATTCAGACGATGTTTCCGAGTTTTCGGTTCCCGAAGGGAAAAAACCGTACGTGATCATGGTGGTCGGCGTGAACGGCGTAGGAAAAACCACCACCATCGGTAAACTGGCTCACCAGTTTAAGCAGAAAGGCCTTTCGGTTTACCTCGGCGCAGCCGACACGTTTCGAGCCGCGGCTGTTGAACAGCTCGTTATCTGGGGCGAAAGGGTGGGAGTCCCCGTGGTGAAACAGAAAATGGGTTCCGATCCGGCTTCCGTAGCTTTCGATGCCGTAAATTCGGCCAAGGCACACGATGCCGATGTGGTGATCATTGATACGGCAGGCCGTTTGCACAACAAAGTGAACCTGATGAACGAGCTTACCAAGATCAAGAATGTGATGAGCAAAATCGTTCCCGACGCACCGCACGAAGTGCTCCTGATCCTCGACGGTTCAACCGGTCAGAACGCCTTTGAGCAAGCCAAACAATTCACCGCAGCCACCGAAGTCACTTCGCTGGCGATCACTAAACTCGACGGCACCGCCAAAGGCGGTGTGGTCATCGGCATTTCCGATCAGTTTAAGATTCCCGTGAAATACATTGGGTTGGGTGAGAAAATGGAAGACCTTCAGGTTTTCCGCAGGAAAGAATTTGTGGACTCGTTGTTTGGGGAGTGATACGCGGTACGGGTTTCGAGTTTCGAGTTTCGAGTTTCGGGTTCCGAGTTCCGAGTTCCGAGTTGAACATTGAACCTTAAACTTTGAACATCAAACGTTTCCAATGATAAAAAAATACGTTTTGGCACATTCAGCAGACATACAGTTTAACCGTATTTTTGGCGATGTAAAAACATTGATAGAACAAGCCAAAACAGATGTAGCCATCACTGTTAATGCTACAATGAGTATGCTTTACTGGCAAGTTGGGAAACGTATTAATGAGGATGTTTTAAAAAATAAACGTGCTCAATACGGAAAACAAATTGTAGCTGCACTTTCCGAAAATTTAATACAGGAATACGGAACAGGATGGAGCGAAAAACAGCTTCGGCATTGCATCCGGTTTGCAGAGGTTTTTCCCGAAAAAGAAATTGTCTCTACACTGTGGAGACAATTCTCTTGGTCACATATAAAGGAATTAATTTACATTGAAGATACCCTGAAACGTTCGTTTTACATGGAAATGTGTAAAATTGAAAAATGGAGTGTTCGCACATTTCGCGAGCGGGTAAATTCCATGCTTTATGAACGTACAGCCATCAGTAAACAACCCGAAGAAGTTATTCGAAAAGAATTGGAATTGGTGGGCGAAACCGGAAAAATTACCCCTGATCTTGTCTTTAAAGACCCCTATTTTCTTGATTTTTTAGGTTTAAAAGATACTTATTCTGAAAAAGAGTTGGAGAGTGCAATTATCGCCGAATTACAACGATTTATATCTGAGTTGGGCATTGATTTCGCTTTTCTTGCTCGTCAAAAAAGAATCATAATTGATCATAAGGATTACTACATCGATTTGCTGTTTTATCATCGTAAATTAAAAGCATTGATTGTCATTGACTTGAAAATAGGCGAGTTTGAAGCGGCATATAAAGGTCAAATGGAGCTATATTTGAATTATTTAAACAAATATGAGCGAGAAGAAGGGGAAAATTCGCCAATCGGCTTGATTTTATGCGGAGGTAAAAATCCCGAACATATTGAATTGTTGCATTTACAGGAATCCAACATCAAAGTTTCGGATTATCTGACCATTCTCCCCAAAAAAGAAATTCTGTTGGACAGATTGCACAGGGCTATAGAAATTGCAAAAAGCAGATTCTCTGATAATGAAAATTAGCCAATAACAATGATTAAAAACAAAATAGACATCATAACCCTCGGTTGCTCCAAAAATCTGGTGGATTCGGAGCGGCTGATGCGGCAACTGGTTGCTAACGGCTACATTACGGAACACGATGCCGAAAAGCCGCGCGGCGAAATTGCCGTGATCAATACCTGCGGTTTCATTGGCGATGCAAAGGAAGAGTCCGTTAATATGATCTTGTCTTTTGCCGAGGCAAAAAAAGCGAAGAAACTCAAGAAACTTTACGTCATGGGTTGCCTTTCCGAACGTTACCGGCAGGAACTGACGGAAGAAATTCCCGAGGTGGACAAGTTTTACGGGAAATTCGACTGGCAGGCACTGATCGCTGACCTCGGGAAATCGTACCATCAGTATCTGGAGTTGGAAAGAACCATTTCAACGCCGCCCCATTACGCATACCTGAAAATATCCGAAGGATGCGACCGCACGTGCGCTTATTGCTCCATTCCGCTCATCACGGGAAAATATGTATCGCGTCCGATGGAAGAGATCGAGGAGGAAGTGCGCCGTTTGGTTGCCGAAGGCGTAAAAGAATTTCAGTTCATCGCGCAGGACCTTACGTATTACGGCCTCGACAGATATAAATCCATGAAACTTCCCGAACTCGTGGAACGGATTTCCGATATACAGGGTGTGGACTGGATACGTCTGCATTACGCGTATCCGGCGCACTTTCCCATGGATTTGCTGCGTGTGATGCGCGAACGCGAAAATGTATGTAACTATCTCGATATAGCACTGCAACACATCAGCGACAATATGCTGAAAAAGATGCGCCGCAACATCACCAAGCAGGAAACCATTGATCTGATCCGTCGGTTCAGGGAGGAAGTTCCCGGAATCCACCTGCGCACCACGATGATGGTCGGCCATCCGGGCGAAACCGAACAAGACTTCCGTGAAATGGTGGATTTCGTGCGCGAGACCCGTTTCGAGCGCTTGGGCGCATTCCCGTATTCGCACGAAGAAGGAACTTACAACGACAAACATTATTCTGACGATGTTCCTGCGGAAGTGAAGCAGGAACGCATGAACACGCTCATGGATATTCAGGAGGAAATCGCGTTATCGGTAAACGAATCGAAAGTAGGAAAGACCCTGAAAGTGATCATTGACTGGGAAGACCCTGATTATTTCATTGGAAGAACCGAATTTGATTCGCCCGATGTGGACGGCGAAGTACTTATTGGAAAAAAGAAACCGTTAAAGGTCGGGGAATTTTACAACGTTAAGATTGATGCGGCTCTGCCGTTCGATCTGACCGCTGTTATTTAATAAATAGCTGTAAAATGTCCGGCATCGGACACCCAACACCTGCAATTTAAAAAATATGACACACAAAGACCTTACTGCTGAACTATCGCAACGTTTGCAATGGACGCAATCCAAAACTTCGGATATGCTGGACGCTGCAGTTGAGCTGATGAACGAAAAATTAGCGGAGGAAACGCAGATTTCCGTTCAGAATTTTGGTGTTCTTGAGACCAGAAAAAAATCGGAACGCATCTCGGTAAATCCCCAAACGCAGGAGCGCTATTTGGTTCCGCCGAAAATCGTGGCCGTTTTTAAGCCGGCATCGGGAATGAAAGGATTATTTAGGAACGAGGAGGACGAGGCATGAACGAAAAATTGAATTTAACCGATCTTGCCGGACTGTTGGAGAATCGCGCGGGACTATCCAAATCCGAAGCAGAAACTTTTCTGAGAGAACTGTTTGCCCTTATTTCGGAAACCTTGTCCGAAACGGAACAGGTGAAAATAAAGAATTTCGGAACCTTCAAGCTCACGCGCGTTCAGGCGCGCGAAAGCATTGATGTGAATACCGGCGAAAAATTTGAAATTCCCTCGCATCTGAAACTGAATTTTTTGCCCGCAACAGAGTTGAAAGAACTCGTGAATAAACCGTTTTCATACTTTGAAACTACGTTGCTTAACCAGGGCGTTTCTTTCGCGGACCTGAATCTGTCTGATGACGATGAAGAAGAGATGGACGAAGAAACAGAAGAAACATTGGATACCGAATTGGTTAACAATGTCCCCGAAATCACAGCGGAACCTTTGGTAATTGAACAAACCGAGGAGATTGAGGCGAAAGAAATGTTTTCTGTGAAAGAAGAAATGCCGGTAACGGCAACTCAAGTATCGCACGTTGATAACGAAGAAGGCGTGGTGCTTCGCAAACCTATGTATAAGCGAAAAAAACCGGATATTTTTGTGCCTATTCTTGGCGCAGTTGCGGTGGCAGCGGCGGTGCTTTTTTTTTTCGTGCAAGTCGGTCGAAAACCGGAAAAAGAAAAAAATGACCCGCATCAAGCTCTAACGGCCAAAGCGCAACCGGTAAATACGGTTCTTACCGATACGAAAATGAATGTTACCAAACCCGTTGAGGAAGTAGAAAAAGTGGTTCTTCCTGCCGGAAAAACGCTGCGCCTGCTGGCGCTGGATAAATTCGGCAGCCGCGAATTCTGGGTGTATATTTATTACAAGAACAAAGACCGCATCAAGAATCCCAACATCGTACCGATAGGCACGGAATTGGTGATGCCGGGTGCGGATGAGTTTGATATTGACCGGTTTAATGCCGAATTTATCTTAAGAGCAAAGGCGTTGGGAGATAAAGAATTGATGAAATTCAAATAGGCGCTAACGCTCTCGATCGTGGATTGATTAACTAACAAATCTCTCGCGGTTACCCGATCAATTTCGTTGCTTTCCCACGAAAATCGGTGTGTTCTTTGGGACTCCATTCCCAGTCTTCACTTTGCAGTAAATCGGTAATACGGGAAATTTTTTCTTCGGCCGAAAGGCCGATCATCTTATCCGATTGGATGAGTACGGTTTCCTGCTCTCCCGATTCCTCGGGATATTTTGTTTCAAGGTCATATCCGGTTTCAGCGTCTCCGCCGTAACGCAAATCAAGAAAAAGGCGGTGAATTCTTTCATCATCCCATTTCCAGTGGACAATTACGTCGTTTAACAGGCTTTTCCTTTTTGAATTGCTTTCGATGTTATCTTTCATCATATTATCGTCCATAGTTGCGTAATTTTAATCATTTTTCGTAAATAGCTATTCCGTATTTTCCGTACCGGCTTTTACCTCAAAATTAACTTCGTTTTCATCGTTTATTTCCGCCGCCTCATTTACTTCGACAATAATTTCGTCTTTTTTCTTCGAAGGCGTTTCCATAGCGGTTTCATCACCGTCCTCCGATTTCATCATCATAAAAGGTTCCAGGTCGTCTTTGTTCCTTTCGTAGAGTTCAATCATTTCAGTCAACTGGTTTTCTTTAACGGTTTGAACCAGCGTGAACAAGTATTCTTCTTCGAAAGAGATATGGTAGAATTTTTCACCTTCTTTTTCGGTAATATTGTCAATGCTGGCAATCGTAGGCGAAAATCCTTTAATAATGACATGAAACTTGTCTCCAATTTTGTAATCCATTTCTCGATTGTGTTAGGTGTTTGTTTCCATAAAAAATCGGATACGTCTTCACAACGGAACCGATGTGTGTATATAGAACATTTTTTGATCAATTTATGTTCTCGAAATGCGGAATAAAGAACGTACATTGCGTGGATTTTTGATTGGCTACAGAAAATACATGCTGATAAAAACCACAGCTAATTCAAAAAGCAGGAATGATTTAAGGGAAATGTCAATTTGGGAAGAATTTTATAGGAAATTCATAAAAAATTAAAAGAAATATTTTTCACAATAAAAAATATTTCTTTAATTTTGCAACACTGTCATTTAATATGACACCTTAATTGTTGGGCCGTTCAGATTGGGAAATTTGGGCGGCTTTTTGTTGCTCTGAATGATAAACGATTGAGGAACCAAACTGTTTAAAGAATTACGTTAAAAATTTTATTCCGATAAAAGTTCTTAGCCTCAATTTGTGTCTCATATTCTCGAACTACAACAATTATTGTTGTGCAAATGTTTATCAATAAGTTTGAATAATTGAGCATGTATCGGTGATTTATATTAATATTTATAAAAATTAGGTATGCAACGGTAAATTTAACAAAGATGTTAGGTCA
>JAQVEB010000138.1 GCA_028698105.1 Petrimonas sp.
AAGCTTTCTCTGAACCGTTTTTCAACGCGATGAGTTCGTTTACTTCATTTAGCATTTTGGTAAAATTCAATCATGTTGTACCCGTCATACCGGCAATCGGCCAGACGGATTCGGATCTTCCCTTATTTTTTGGATGACGAAGGCGGAGCCATCGTCTCCCTGTCGTCCAACTCATATCCCCACTGTTGACCTTTTTCCGTTGCGGGAACGCCGCGCGTCATCCAAACGGGAGCGGGAGCACCTTTCAGGTAATGGTCGAAAAATTGCTGCAAACGAATGGAGAGGTCTTTGCTGTTTCTGCGTTGCACCAAATTGTGTGCTTCGTCGTTGTACTGCAACAACCAGACAGGTTTCCCCAACCGGCGGAGCGTCATAAAATATTCTATTCCCTGATACCACGGTACGGCGCCGTCTTTATCGTTGTGCATGATGAGCAGCGGCGTGTGCACTTTATCGGCAAAGAAAACGGGTGAATTATCAATGTAAAGTTGTAAAGAATCGTTCATGGTTGCTCCGATTCTCGATTGTGTCTGTTCGTACTGAAACTGTCGGCTCCGGCCGGATTCCCAGCGAATGCCGCCGTAGGCGCTGGTCATGTTCGAGACGGGTGCGCCGGCTCCCGCCGCCTTAAACATATCGGTTTGCGTAACCAGATAAGCCACCTGATATCCGCCCCAGCTTTGGCCTTGAATGGCCATGTTGCCTTTGTCCACCCATTTATTGGCGGCAAGCGCCTGCGCACCGGCTACAACGGAGTTGTACGCGTCCCGCCCTGGATGCCCGACGGTGTAATGGATGTCGGGCGTGAAGACGATGTAACCGCGGCTCACGTAAAACGGAATATTGATAATTGACCGGCTTGGTGCAGGCGGAAAATAGCGGTATAATTCATCGGAATGTTTTTCGTAGAAATAGATCATTACCGGATATTTTTTGGCAGGGTCAAAATTTTCCGGTTTATACAAAATTCCCTGCAAGGGAACGCCGTCAAACGATGTCCACGAAAAAAGTTCGGCCGTTCCCCAGTTGTAATCGCGCATTTGCGGATTTATATCGGTGAGCTTTTCAGCCGTTTTCCATTCGTTTTTGGTTACATACAAATCGGGAGAAGTGTTGAAATTGCTTTTCAGAAAGGCGTAAACATCGGTATCTTTCGCTTTGTTGAGCGATGAAAACGTATATTTGTCCAGTACTCGTTTTTCGAGCGGATTGCGCCCTTTTTGTTTTAGCGTGAAATAACCGTTTTCTTTGGTTTTGTTGTCGAAAGCCGAGAGCAATAAAACATCTTTTGGCTCTATAAACCGTTTTTCCGGATCGGTATTGATGTAGCGGAAAGTGACGGAATCTGTTCTTCCGGCGTTTTGCGTGATGTTTTCCGGTTTTTTCCGCCCCTGCGGTTCTATTTTCCAGATGTCGAAGGCATCATTGATGAGCACGAACGCGTCGTTTTCTCCCCATACACCGATACCGTAAGAACCGGGATTGCTTGGCACGTCGTTTTTTTCGTTCCAAAAATTCACGGGAATTCCTGAAGTGAGGTTTTGCGTGTTTTTGCTCCTGTTGTCAAATGCAAACCATTGTTTTTCAATGCCGTTCCACCATACTGTGAAATTGCCCTGTGCCGATAGCGCCGGCCTGCCGGGTAACGCTTTGGCGATTTGTGTTTTTTGGTTGGTTTGCAAATCCCAAACCCACGCATCGTATTTGGGTTCTATGTCCCACTGCTGGTTCAGCAAATACGGCAGGTCTGTCCACAGCAACGCGAAGCGTCCGTTTTCTTCATCCGAAATAGCGGTGTAAGGAATGTCTTTGTCTGCTAATTGAATGAATGCGTTGGGTTTATTGGGGTAGATGATCCCGGTGTATGTTCGTTTGAGTTCATCTTTCAACTCCACGAGTTGTTGTGGCTGAATAACGGGGTCTTTCCACGTCCAAACATCCACGGAGGCTACCTCGAAGCCGACAATAGTCGTGTCTTTGGCCGGCCTTTTCGGTGTGGAACCGAGAATAATGCGTTCGCCGTTTTTACTGAAATGCGGCTTTGCGTCGTCGCTGAAAATCCAGCCGGACGGCAGTCCTCGCACATTTTTCTGCGCCAATACGATAGCCGAATCGGCTTAGGTTTGGAAGTAGCGCACATCGAATGATTTTTGTTCGATTTTCGAGGTGTCTTTGGTTGCCAGATAAACCAACTGATCGCCGGGTTCGTCGAACGAAAGCGATTTGTATTCCATCTTTTCGTTCGAAATAGTTTTTCGGGTGTTGTTTTTCAGATCGAAAAATTCCACGCGGGCAACATCGGTCGAATCCTTTTTGTCCGGCTCAACAGATACCGCAAAAACGTTCCCAAATTTGTTGAAAACAAACTCTTTCGCATTGCTTACGGTATCTTCTTTGTGTGTAATGAGGTCGCGGAGAATTACCAGGTCTTTTGGTTTGAATTTTTCTTTTTTATCGTCTTTCCTGGTTGTGTCTTTGGGAAAGGCAATGGAGTAAGCGATGTGATTTGCCGTCTTTTCGGGCGTCTTAAACGATTTCACATTCGCGATCTTCTCCAGCGAAAACGTTTTGTTGTCAATTATTACCAGCGAATCCTTGGGCATATCCTCCGGTTTCTTTTTGTTTATTCGCGCCTGGCGTGTATCGGAAAACGGCGCTTTCAGGAGGCCTATCGTGTATCTCCCGTCGGGAGAAAGATTGAATTTATTCACGCGAAAAACATTTAACGTGCGGTTATTATCCAGGTTTTTCACCCACAGCGTGGTATCGCCCTCCTGGGGGCTGATGAGTGCCGAAAGAATTTTGCCGTCATCGCTTACCGTAATGTTGGTAAGGCTTTTCCAGTTGTCGTAAACCGAGTGGTCGAGCGATTTTTTCTGCGAAAATACGGTAGCTGATATCAGCGAAAAAAGTATCGGTAACAAGACGTTCTTTAACATAAAACTCGTGATTGGTTATAGAAAACGAAATTACTATAAATCTTTTTTTCATACAAATAATCAATTGAACTTAATGCATTATAGGTTGTTTTTATTCCAAAAGCGTAATCACAGCAATGAAAATAAGGTTATCAACATATCCCCCGCATGCCGATATTGAGCAAAAAATACAATCCATAAAAGGCGTTTCTTCAGTTGAAGGCGATGAAAAATTGAAAACGATTCAGTTTGAGATCGAATCAAAATATGAAGACGATGCGGCAGAAATAGTGCAATCGGCGGTGAAGATCGTTGACGAGAACGGAGGAAAGGTAGTTACTGAAAAAGAGTCGTTTCCCGTGCTGAATATGACGTGCGCCGCCTGCGCATCGAGCACGCAGAATATTCTGTGGTTTGTTCCCGGTGTGCTGAACGCTTCGGTTAATTACGGGAACGGCAAAGGAAATATCGAATATATCCCGGAAATCACTTCGCCCGGAGAAATGAAATCGGCCTTGCAGGAGATCGGGTACGATTTGCTCATCGAAGAACGGGAAGCATCAATCGAGAATCTGGAGAACATCCAGGAAGAGAATTACAAAAAACTGCTCCGGCAAACCATTTGGGCGGCCGCCCTCGCTATTCCGCTGGTCGTTATCGGGATGTTTTTTATGCACATGCCGTTTGCCAATATTGCCATGTTGGTACTGGCAACGCCCATTCTGTTTATTTTTGGGCGGCGGTTTTTCGTGGGTGCATGGAAGCAGGCGAAGCATTGTTCGGCCAATATGGATACGCTTGTGGCGTTGAGTACGGGAATCGCGTACCTGTTCAGCGTTTTCAATATGATTTATCCACAGTTTTGGGAGCAGCGCGGGCTTGAAGCGCATGTGTATTTTGAAGCGGCGGGTGTGATTATCGCGTTTATTTTATTGGGAAAATTGCTGGAAGCGCGCGCCAAGGGGAGCACTTCAAACGCCATAAAGAAGCTGATGGGCTTGCAGCCGTCGTCGGTAACGGTTTTCCGCGATGGAACGTCTGTGGAAATTCCCATTGCTGATGTGGTTATCGGCGACATCGTACAGGTTAAACCCGGCGACAAAATTGCCGTGGACGGCGAAGTTACGGAAGGAACTTCGTTTGTGGACGAAAGCATTATCAGCGGCGAACCCAGCCATGTGGAAAAGCGCGCAGGCGAAAAAGTGTGTGCCGGAACCAGCAATCAAAAAGGATGTTTTCGGTTTGTGGCGACGAAAGTCGGCAAGGATACACTCCTGGCGCACATCATAAAAACAGTGGACGATGCGCAAGGCAGTAAAGCGCCTGTGCAGCGTCTTGTGGATAAAATTGCCGGAATTTTTGTCCCGGTAGTGATGGCGATAGCTGTTTTGAGTTTCATTATCTGGCTGATATTCGGAGGCTCGAACGGTTTTGTGTACGGATTGATGGCGATGGTTACCGTGCTCGTTATCGCGTGCCCGTGCGCGCTGGGACTGGCTACGCCCACGGCCATTATGGTAGGGATCGGGAAGGGCGCCGAAGAAGGAATCCTGATAAAAGATGCCGAAAGCCTTGAATCGGCAAAGCAAATTGATGTGGTTGTACTCGATAAAACGGGTACCATTACCGAAGGCCGGCCGCAAGTGAGCGCGATGTACTGGTCGTCTGATGCACAGCCGCCTCACAAAGATATTTTGTACAGCATCGAGCACAGTTCCGAGCATCCGCTGGCGGAAGCCATCACTGCGGAACTGCAACCGTCGGCGCGTTTACTGAACGGCGTTTCGGTGGAGCAGGTAAGCGGCAAAGGGATCGAAGGCGTGTACGATGGGAATCGGTACTTCATCGGGAACCAGCAGTTTATGGCGTCCAAAAACATCGCGATCTCCGGTGAGTTAAACGAAAAAATCGTCAGGGAGCTCAACGCCGCGCATACCATCGCCATTTTTGCCGATGCAAAAAACGCTTACGGCGTTGTGGGAATTACCGATGCGTTGAAGCCCACGTCCAAAGAAGCGATAGAACGGTTGCAAAAAATGGATATCGAAGTTGCCGTTTACACGGGCGATAACGAGAAAGTGGCATCGGCGCTTGCAAAGGAATTGGGTGTTGCAAACTTCAAAGGAGGCGTGTTACCCGAAGATAAAGCCAATTTGGTGAAAGCGCTGCAACAGCAGGGCAAAAAAGTGGCGATGGTGGGCGACGGCATCAACGACAGCGGCGCGCTGGCGCAAGCCGACGTAAGCATCGCCATGGGCAAAGGAAGCGATATTGCCATGGATGTGGCAAAAATGACGATCATCTCGTCCGATTTGCTGAAAATTCCGCAAGCTATCCATCTTTCGCGCGAAACGGTAAAAACCATTCGTCAGAATTTGTTCTGGGCGTTTATTTACAACGTGATCGGCATCCCCATCGCCGCAGGCGTACTTTATCCGGTTAACGGGTTCCTGCTGAACCCGATGATCGCCGGGGCCGCCATGGCATTGAGTTCGGTAAGCGTGGTAACCAACAGTTTGCGATTGAGGGGGAAGAAAATATGATGACGGTTACGGATTTTTGGGTACGGGTTTTGGCATAAATTTTATGTGAATTTTGGTTTTACATTGGATTCAAGGTGTTAATTTGACGCCTTGAAGAATCTATAATTTCAGGCATTATAATTCAGTCATTTTTTGTACGTTTGTTTTCTCAAATATTTATCGTGATGGAAAACAACCCGTTGCTTATCATCGAAAACAAAATTTACGAAATTAGAGGCGTAAAAGTGATGCTCGATTTCGATTTGGCAGAAATGTATGGAATGAAGACAGGACAACTGAAACGCTCCGTCAGACGTAATATTAAAAGATTTGAAGGAGATGATTTTATGTTTACGTTAAATCAATCGGAAGTTAAGTCTCTGGAAAACAGCATAAGATGCCAAAATGGCATCTTGCCGCCAGGTGGGATTAAGTTTGCTCCTTTTGCCTTCACAGAATTAGGTGTTGCCATGTTATCGAGCGTGCTGAATTCCGAAATCGCGATTGAAGTGAACCGAAACATCATGCGCGCCTTTACCGCCATGCGACAGTTACTTCAAACACCTCCGGATAGCGACGTAAAAGTTCTGCAACGCGAATTCAGGACGCTGAAAGAGTATATCGAAGAAATGTTTTCCGATCAGAACGACATTAACGAAGACACCCGTGTGCAAATAGAGCTCATTAGCGAAGCTATTGCTGAATTACAGATAAAGAATGCATCAGTGAAACTGAGTGAAGTCGGTTATCTGGCAACGCTCAAAAGGCAGAAAAAATAAAATTTAAAAACATCCAGTTATGACAACATTAAAATTCAAAACCAATATCAATTGCTCAAATTGTTTGGCAAAAGTAACGCCGTTCCTGAACAAGAAGGAAGGTATTCAATCGTGGAACGTGGACACAGAAAATCCCGATAAAATTCTGACGGTGGAAACCGATGAATTAATGCCAAAAGACATTATAAAAACGATACAACGCACCGGATTTGTAGCCGAGGAAATGTAATTTTTATGTTAAAATTGCAGAAATAGTTGCTTTTTTAAAAGCAATACATTTTCTTTGCAACCAAAATACAGAAAAATGGATCATTTATTTACAAACGGATATTGGTGGCGTCGCTTACAACTCTTTCAGTCGTAAGGGAAAACAGCTATGTCTTTAAGTAAATAAACAGAAAAAAATAGAGAAGCCTGTCGCACCTGCGACAGGCTTTTTTCGTAAAAACAACTCTAATCACAAAAATATGCAAACATTTTCAGTTGATGAAAAAGGATACTATGGCGAATTCGGCGGAGCCTATATCCCCGAAATCCTGCACAAGTGCGTAACCGATTTGCAGTATGCTTACCTCGATATCCTCGAAAGCGAGCAATTCAAACGCGATTTTCACGCATTGCTGCGCGACTACGTCGGGCGTCCGTCGCCACTTTACTTTTCGCAGCAGCTATCCGATCGGTCTGGCGCGCGGATCTATCTCAAACGCGAAGACCTGAACCACACCGGCGCTCACAAAATAAACAATACCATCGGGCAGATTTTGGTTGCGCGCCAAATGGGTAAAACCCGCATCATCGCCGAAACCGGCGCCGGACAGCACGGCGTGGCTACCGCCACCGTTTGCGCCCTTATGCAAATGCCGTGCACGGTGTATATGGGAAAAACCGATGTGGAGCGCCAGTACGTGAACGTGAAGAAAATGGAGATGCTCGGCGCAACGGTGGTTCCGGTTACTTCGGGCAATATGACGCTCAAAGATGCCACCAACGAGGCTATCCGCGACTGGTGCACTCATCCCGAAGACACGCACTACATCATCGGCTCAACCATCGGGCCGCACCCGTATCCGGATATGGTGGCGCGTTTGCAGTCGGTTATCAGCAAGGAAATTAAAGTTCAGCTTGCCGAAAAAGAAGGTCGCGATTATCCCGATTATCTTTTCGCCTGCGTTGGCGGCGGAAGCAACGCTGCCGGAACGATTTACGAATATTTGGACAACGACAACGTGAAAATCGTGCTTGCCGAAGCCGGCGGAAAAGGGGTGGACAGCGGCGAATCGGCGGCAACCATTCAACTGGGAAGTATCGGTGTGTTGCACGGTTGCAAAACGCTGCTCATGCAAACTGAAGACGGCCAAATCACCGAACCGTATTCCATTTCCGCCGGATTGGATTATCCCGGAATCGGGCCGATACACGCCAATCTGGCTTCCCAAAAGCGCGCACAGGTGATTGCGGTGAACGACGACGAAGCGCTCAAAGCCGCTTTTGAACTCACAAAAAACGAAGGCATCATTCCCGCCCTGGAATCGGCGCACGCGCTTGCCGCGCTCGAAAAAATCGCCTTTAATCCTACGGATATCGTGGTGCTGACACTTTCGGGACGAGGCGATAAAGATTTGGAAACTTACTTTGCACAGATTGACAAAGATTGAAGGATTTCGTGGAATCAATCTCTTAGCTTATTCAATCTGACTCAATCTCTATAAAAAAATAAAATATGAAATACTCATTCACAACAAACAGCCGAAAAATCATGGGCGACCTGCATACGCCCGTAAGCATTTATTTGAAAGTGCGCGACACGTTTCCGCAGTCGGCATTGCTGGAGAGTTCCGATTTTCACGCTACCGAAAACAGCATTTC
>JAQVEB010000139.1 GCA_028698105.1 Petrimonas sp.
CTTTTTTCAATCTCTCCCAAAAAATTTTGTTTGTACGTTTCCCCGATGGGAATTTCTTTGCCGTTTATCACCAAACGGTTCTTGTTTACGCTTTCGATCTTGTTTTTTTGAACGATGTAGGAGCGATGCACGCGGATAAAACGATACGCCGGCAGCGCAGCTTCAATATCTTTCATCGGCATCAATGAAATAATGGGTTTGGATTGTTCCCGAAGGTATATTTTTACGTAATTTTTTAATCCCTCAACGTACAGAATATTATCGAAAAGTATGTGAACGATTTTGTAATCGGTTTTCACAAAAATACCGTTGTTATGGCTTACTGCGTCAACATCGGTAGGTTCTTCCTGTTGCGCAGCTTCATGCCAGGTGACCGCTTTTTTTGCTGCAAGCAGGAATTGTGTGTAAGAAACGGGTTTCATTAAATAGTCAATAGCGTTTACCTTATATCCTTCCAAAGCGTATTCACTGAAAGCTGTGGTGAAAATAATTTTTGTTTTTTCGGGAATCAACCGTGCAAGTTCCATACCGTTTAAAAGCGGCATTTGGATATCGAGGAAAACAAGGTCGGGTTGTGTTTCCATCATAGCCGATATAACCGATTTAGCCGATGAAAATTTGCCGGTAAGCCTCAAAAAAGGCGTATCGGCTACGTAGGACTCCAATAAGCTCAGAGCCAGCGGTTCATCATCCACGATCCAACACTCAAGTATTCGGCTCATTATTTGTTAATGTATTTATTATCAATATAGTACTGTAAATATTGTTTTCAATGTATTTATGCCAGACATATCGCGACGGGTAAAGCAGATCGAGCCTTTTTTGTACCTGTTGAAGCCCTATACCGCTTCCGCTACGGTCTTTTTCATTTTTCGGGAAATAACTGTTTCGACATACAAAATGCACGTGACCGTTTTCTTTTTCACTTAATTCTGTTTCAATGAATGCCGGTTCATCATTATTCACACCATGTTTGAAAGCGTTCTCAATAAGTGAAATGAATATTAACGGAGCTATTGTTGTGCTGCTGTCCTCAGAGATGTTGATGCGGGTAGTTACGTTTATATCATCGGTTAGCCTGAGTTTCATCAAATCAATGTAATTTCGGATGAAAGTTGCTTCTTCGGACAGAAGAACGAAAATTTTTTCGTTGTCGTAGAGCATGTAACGCAGCAATTCGCTCAATTGCATGATTGCGGGTGGGGTTTTAGGTGAATTGAACCGCGACAAAGCGTAGATGTTGTTCAATGTGTTGAGCAGAAAATGTGGATTTATCTGGTTTTTCAGGTTTTTTAGCTCTGCTTGAGTTACCGCTTTTTCCATCTCTTTTTGACGCGTCTGCATCTGTGTCATCATCTCCGTGGTTTTCATCACGGTGCCCAACGCGGCTACGAAAATAAGCGACGAGATATCGCGCACAATAAATCGTATGGGCGAAATTTTCATCGCGTCGGGTGGCGGTTGTCTCAACGGAGGTCCGAAAACATGCTCTAGTTCGTGCCAAATGTGTAGCAGCAACGCAATGCCGACTATTAGGACGATGTTTAGCAGCAAAAACTGTATCGTCTTCTTTTTAAACAGAACCTTGTTGGCCAAATAGAAATAATTGGTGTAAAATACCACGACAAACGCGATGGAAAGCGGGAAAAACATCATGACCTCGCGCCATCGGAAAATCCCTTCGCGCTGCGCGAAAACGACGGGTAGGGCAAACACGATGCACCAAATCAGCACATGGATTAAGATGTTTCCCCATCGTGGAAGCGATATGCTGCGTTGCGGTTCCATATTCAGTGCAAATGTATTCATTTTTTTGTTTATTTGTGCAACGGTTGCGGAGGTATCGTGCGTTAAGATCTGATGTGGCATTCCACACTTCCTACTCGTATCGGATGGCTTCAATCGGATCGAGTTTAGCGGCTTTTTTTGCGGGATACCATCCGAAGAAAATTCCAATAGCGGTGCACACGAAGAACGAAATAATCACACTCCACGATTCGATGAGAATCGGCCAGTTGGCAAAAACTTTCAAGCAATACGAGGCGAAAAATCCCAGCAATAGGCCAATGAGTCCGCCCGTAATACTGATCATAACGGCTTCGATGAGAAACTGCCATAAAATATCGCCACCGCGCGCTCCAACGCTCATGCGCAACCCGATTTCCTTGGTGCGCTCCGTTACAGAAACGTACATGATATTCATGATGCCGATACCGCCTACAATCAGGCTGATGCCTGCTACGCAGGCCAGCAAGATCGTCATCAAATCGGAAGTTGAGGTGAGCATAGTGCTTAACTCTTCCTGCGAGCGGATTTCGAAATCGTAAGCGTTGGGGTCGCTGATGTGGTGGTTTGCGGCAAGTATTTTCGTAATGCTTTCAACCGCTTTGGGTGTGAGTTCTTCCGTTTCGGCGGAGCAATAAATTCCCCGCAGGTAATTAATGGACAATATGCGTTTTTGAACCGCCGTGTAAGGAGCCAGTACCACATCGTCCTGATCCATTCCCATGGTGTTATAGCCTTTGCTCTCAAGCACCCCGATGATCTCGAACGGAATGGAGTTGAAACGGATGATTTTACCAACGGGGTTCTGTCCGTTAGGGAACAAATTATCCACAATGGTTTTCCCTACCACGCAAACTTTGTTGTTTTGCGCGATGTCAATATCGGTGAACATATAACCCGATTCTATATTCAGTTGCCTGATTTCCAGATACGCGGGCGCCACTCCGGTGATGGTTGACGGATAATTGTTGTTCTCGTAAATGAACTGTCCGCTGCTGGTTGCATTGGGTGAAACCGCTTTCACATATTCCGCCTTATTTTTTATGTCTTCGTAATCCTTGTTTTCGAGCGTTTGCACATCGGATGGCCCCATGCGCACGCCCCCCGGGCTATTGGCATCGTAAGGCATGATCATGATCATGTTTGAGCCCATTTCCGAAATTTGTGTTTCGATGCTTTGTTTCGATCCTTGTCCGATGGCCAGCATGGCTATAACGGATGCTACACCGATGATGATCCCCAACATCGTGAGAAATGCCCTCATCTTGTTTTTGTTGATGGCGCGAAGGGCGATACGAAACAGATTGGATGTGTTCATAATTCTTCTTCTTTCGGTAATTTTTCCAACGCTTCCGCGGCGGAAAGTATTTTACTGTTGTATTTATCTTCGATAATGCGGCCGTCGCGCAAAACGATATTGCGCTCGCAATACGAAGCAATTTCGTTGTTATGCGTTACGAAAATAATCGTTCGGCCTTCGCTGTGCAGTTGCTGCAATATTTTCATAATGCTGAACGACGTTCTGGTGTCGAGGTTTCCGGTTGCCTCATCGGCCAGGATAACCGACGGATTGTTCACCAATGCCCGGGCGATGGCCACGCGCTGCATTTGTCCCCCGCTCATTTGGTTACTTTTGTGCAACATGCGATCGCCCAATTCAACCGTTTCCAGAGCAGCTACAGCGCGTTTTTTGCGTTCTTCAGATGAAAAGGTGCTGTCGTACATGAGCGGAAGTTCCACGTTCTCAATGGCGGTGGTATTGGCAAGCAGATTGTAACTCTGAAACACGAAACCGATTTTCCGGTTCCTGATTCGCGCCCGCTGGTCTTTGTTCATCGCTTGCACGGAGGTGCCGTCCAGCAGATATGTGCCCGACGTAGGCGTGTCCAGACATCCGAGAATGTTAAGCAAGGTGCTTTTCCCGCTTCCCGATTTTCCCATAATGGTCACGAATTGTCCTTCTTCAATGGAGAAGGATACGCTTTTTAGTGCGTGCACGGTTTCCTCGCCCACCTGAAAATCGCGCTTTATATCCGATAGTTTTATAATTGTTTTCATTTTCTTTTAAGACTTTTAGAATCAAAAACCAGGACTGAAAGATAAACTTTTGACTGTCGTTTCATTTACGGTCTCTCTAAATTCATAATTCAGCCTTATCGCGGAGGGCCACCTCCGGCTCTTCCGGACGGCCGTTTCGGCATAAACGGGCTGCTGTTACTGTTGTTATCCGCTGTATCCTTTGACGATGATGATGTTGCATTGCCTGAGCTTCCACTTAAAATCACGGTTTCTCCTTCTGAAAGCCCCGAAACGATTTCGGTGAGCGTACTCGATTGACTGCCTATTTGGATTTCTTTCGGCGTGGCCTGCACTCCGTTCAATACCCATACCCGGTTGTTTTTACTACCCTGACGTTCCATGTTGGGTTGATTATCGGGCGTGAATGTGAGCGCTTCCGTAGGAATGGTTAACACTCCGTTCTTCTCGAGGGTGTATATGGACACGGTGGCCGTGAGTCCCGGTTTCAGCTTTAAATCGGGATTGGGAGCGTTGATCACAACCTGATACGTTACCACGTTATTGCTTGTGGTGGGTAACTGGCGGACTTCGGTTATTTCACCGTTAAAAATTTCATTCGGGTATGTGTCCACGGTAAAGGTAGCGCGCTGTCCTTGTTTTACGTTTCCTATATCGGCTTCGTCCACGTTGGCGATCACACGCATTTTAGTTAAGTCGTTGGCGATGGTGAAAAGCGTGGGTGTGGAGAAACTTGCAGCAACCGTTTGTCCTTCTTCTACCGCACGGCTCAGCACTACACCGTCGATGGGCGAGTAAATTTTAGCGTATCCGAGATTTGTGCTTGCGGTGTGGTAGTTGTTGCGGCTTACGTTGTAGTTGTTTTTTGCTGTCTGGTAGCTGTATTCCGCCGATTCGAAATCGGAACTGCTGACCAGTTGCTTGCTGTACAGCGTTTTATATCGTTCGTAGTTCTTTTGCTGATAATCCAGTTGACTTTTAGCCGATGCCATTGAACTTTGCGCCGACGATAAGTTGGCTGCCAGTACCGTTTGATCGAGTTCGGCCAGTAACTGGCCTTTCGTAACCACGCTGTTGTAATCCACATAAATTTTCTCCACCCGTCCACTCACCTGAGTACCGACTGTTATTTCGGTAATCGGTTCCAACGTACCGGTACAGGTTACAAGGCTCGATATGTCCTGGCGGCTCACTTGCGCGGTAACCCATTCGTTTTTCACCTTTTTGTTACTTTTGCACGAAAATACCGTGATCGTTACGGCAATCATTAAGCCTAATCCCGCCAAAAGATAGATGGTTGATTTTTTTGATTTCATAATTTTTTTATTTGTGGTAGAGACGCACGGACCGTGCGTCTCTACACGCGGTTTTCAAATAATTCCCTGATAATAATCCAGTACTTTCCGGTTCATAAGCGCTGTGTATTTTGCCTGAAGTAATTGTTGTTGAGCGCTGACCAGCGTATTTTGTTCCGTTAGCAATTCGATGGTGTTTTTCAACCCGAGACGAAATTGCTCGTCCATAACATCGTAACTCGCCTGGCTGCTTTTCACTTTTTCTTCGGCGGCCAAATACTGTGCCTGCGAATTGAAAGCGTTCAGGTAAGCCGTTTCTATACTCGCATACAACTCCTTGCGGATACTTAACTCGTTCAGTTTGGACGTTTCCACGCCGATTTGTGCTTTTTCAACCGCACTTTTAGTCTCACGATTGGAGTAAATGGGAATACTCACCGAAAAACCGATGGTATTGTTCCAATTGTTTTTCAATTGTGTGGCAACATTATAATTGGTGTTGGTGTACATGCTTCCGCTTCCCGTGCCTGCTTGCAGGCTTATTTTGGGTAAATATCCGGCTTTGGCTTTCGAGATGTTCAATTCGGAGTATGCAGTGTTTAACTCGCCGCTTTTCACTTGCGGCATGATGCTCATAGCCGTCTGAAAAATGGAATTCTTATCGGGTAAGAGCGCCAGCACCTCTTCATCGCCGGGAACGGCGAGCACAATGTTCATCGCTTCCAGCGAATCCAGTTCCAGTAATTGTTTGAGTTGCAACCTGTAATTATCGAGTGCAACCTGTGCGTTGGTCAATTGGTATTTGTCCGATGCGAGTTGCGACTCCCATTGTGCTACATCGCTTTTAGCCACCGCGCCCACTTCCAGTTGCACTTTGTTGCTTTCCAATTGAGCAGCGCTCAACGCCACGGCATTTTCAAACGTTTTTAATGATTCGTTGGCATACAGAATTTGCAGATAGTTCTGTATGATGGCCAGTTTAATGTTGTTTTCACTCTCACTGATATTGAGTTGCGCGATTTCGTCGTTTATATCGGCTTGTTTGATGTTGGTTAAGCGCACGCCTCCGTCGAATAACTGCCACGACGCGTTTATGCCGTAATTTCCCGACGCCGTTGTGGTTGATGAAACGGTACCCGTTGTTTCATTTCTCGCGAAAGGATAATTTCCGATATTCTGTCCGGCGGTTGCCGAAACGGTGGGAAACATGCTGGCGCGAGCCAGCTTGGTATCCACTTCTGCCGCGTTTTTGTTCGCTTCAGCGGTTTTTATCCTGATGTTGTTTCCCAGCGCGTAGTTGATGCACGTTTGCAAATCCCACGTCTGCGGTAGCGGACTGTTTTGTGAAAAGATTATTCCCCAGTGGAAAAACAGTCCCAGAATCAACGCGTATCTGAGCGTTGATTTGCGATGTATTGCGTTTTTTGTTGTTCTTTTCATACCGTAATTTTTTAACAAAGTTATCCGGTGACAACTTGTTGCACAAATGAAAAGGACAGAGGCCGGAGAAGTCTCGACGAAGGGGAATTTTATTTGTACGAATCAGGATGTCGGCGAATGGGTTTTCGCCGGCGGAAAGTTACTCAGAACGCAAAAAAGCTTCACTTGTCCAGCGAAGCCATAAAATTTTGTTTGTAGGTTTCCCCGATGGGAATTTCTTTGCCGTTTATCACCAAACGGTTCTTGTTTACGCTTTCGATCTTGTTTTTTTGAACGATGTAGGAGCGGTGCACGCGGATAAAACGATCCGGAGGAAGGGCTTCTTCCATGCTTTTCATGCTCATGAGCGTTAGCACGGGTTTGGTATCGGTTTCGGTGTAAATTTTGATGTAGTCTTTTAAGCCCTCCACATAGAGCAACTCGTCGAACAGAATTTGGATCAGTTTATATTCCGATTTCACAAAAATGCCCGTTTCTTTTTTCTCTTCGGCGTGTCCTTTCTTCTGCGTCATCTCAAACCAGTTGAGCGCTTTTTTTGCCGCCATCAGAAAATCGGAATACGAAATGGGTTTCAGCAGGTAGTCAATGGCGCTCACTTTGTAGCCGTCCAGCGCATATTCGCTGAAAGCGGTTGTGAATACAATGCGGGTGTGGTTATCCACAATGCGCGAAAACTCCATGCCGTTCACATCGGGCATTTGAATGTCGAGGAAGATAACGTCAATGGTTTCGGTTTCGAGGTTTTTCATTGCCGATACGGCGCTTGAGTATTTTCCCGTGAGGTTCAGGAACGGTGTTTTGTTCACGTACGATTCCAGCAGGCTCAGCGCAAGAGGCTCATCGTCAACTATCCAGCAAGAAAGTATCATGTCCGTTTGCTTTATGTGTATCAATGATCAATGTGGTGGAATACCGGTCTTTGATTAATTGTTTATCCCAAACGTAACCGTTTGGATAGAGCATATCCAACCGTTTTTGTACCTGTTGCATACCGATTCCCTTTCCGCTTTTATCCGATTCGGTTTTTGGAAAATAACTGTTTTCGCACATGAAATTGATCACCCCTTCAGGGTTTTCGGTTAGTTTTACGTCAATAAACGAAGGTTTATCGCCGCTTATGCCATGTTTGAAGGCGTTTTCGATGAGCGAAATAAAGATCAGCGGGGCGACTTTGGTGTCGCTCGCGGGGATCACGTCGAATTGCGTGGTGAGGTTTATGTTGTCGGCCAAGCGGATACGCATTAAGTCAATGTAATTCCTGATAAAATCAATTTCCTGCAACAGAGGTACAAACCGTTGGTTGTTATCGTACAGGATGTGACGGAGCAGTTTGCTTAAATCGTGCACGGCCTGCTGCGCTTTGCCCGGATTAAAATCGATCAGCGCGTAAATGTTGTTCAACGTATTGAGCAGGAAATGCGGGTTTACCTGGTTCTTCAGGTTTTGAAGCTCGGCTTCGGTTTTCGCTTTTTCCAGTTCTTTGCGTTCCC
>JAQVEB010000140.1 GCA_028698105.1 Petrimonas sp.
CGATTCCTGAATAAGGTCTTCAATTTTTTTCTTCACCACATCATATTCATATTCTCTTACATCCGCCACCATAATTTTTTCGTGATGGGTTGGTTTCGTGTATTCTGCAATATTCAGCAGTTCTTCATACAGTTTTTCACCATGGCGCAAGCCGGTAAACTCTATTTTTATGTTTTGCGAGCCGGATAAGCGAATCATTTTCTTGGCCAAATCAACAATTTTAACCGGCTCACCCATATCAAAAATATAGATTTCGCCGCCGTTTCCCATGGAGCCGGCTTCGAGAACGAGTTGACACGCTTCAGATATGGTCATAAAATAACGGATAATCTCAGGATGAGTGACTGTGACGGGCCCTCCGTTTTTGATCTGTTCTTTAAAAAGCGGTATCACTGAACCGTTGGAGCCCAACACATTTCCGAACCGAGTGGTTATAAACTGCGTTCTGTCGCCACCTTTTTTCTGCAAATGTTTGTCCAGCGATTGGATGTATATTTCGCAAATGCGTTTTGAGCAACCCATTATATTTGATGGATTCACCGCCTTGTCTGTTGAAACCATAACAAACCTTTCGGCTTTATATTTAACCGCCAAATCGGCCAACGTTTTTGTTCCCAAGACATTGGTCTGAATTGATTCCGAAACGTCGTCTTCCATCATGGGAACGTGCTTGTATGCGGCAGCATGAAAAATGTACTGCGGTCTTGTTCGGGCAAAGATATGATCCATTCGGGAAGCGTTGGATATATCGGCAACGATGGTACTTGTCTTCAGTTCACGCCATTTATCTTTCATTTCCAAACGCATATCGTGCAACGGAGTTTCGGCCTGATCAACCAATGTGATGCTAAATGGGTTAAATGCTGCAACCTGCCTTACGATCTCGCTACCAATGGAACCTGCAGCCCCGGTGATCATTACGCGTTTACCTTCGATATTGGATGCAATATTCCGCATGCTTATCGCAATCGGTTCACGGGGCAGTAAATCTTCAATTTGTATTTCTTTTATTTGCGGTTTCCTCAGTAGGCCGTTTGCTTTCCAGTCACTAACGGGAAGCGTAGTCATCAATGAGATATTGCTATCAAGGAAGCGATCTAATACAGGTGTATTTTGTATCTCTTTCATTTTCTGTGGGGACACAATGATCTTTTTGATATTTCTTTTCTCCAAAAAACGATACAGATTATCGTTATTTTCGAAAACCCGTGTTCCTAACAAGGTTTTCCCGATCATTTGCCTGTCATCGGATATAAAACCTCTGACGCGATAGTTAAAATCCGAATTACCTTTCAATGCTTTTGCCACACTAATACCCGCCTCTTTTGTCCCGTAAACAAAAACGTTCATCGGACTCGTGTTTTGCTTGGTGAGCGTTTCATACACTTCTTTAACGAAAATACGCGAGAACACCATAATCATGACGTTGAGCACATACGTGGAGAAGAAGATTACGTTAGACACATGGAATGCCGTATCGTAACGCGAATAAATTTTTAGCGCGATAAAAGAAGTTAAATAGCCTAAAGTGAGTGAATAAACAATACTCAACAAATCGGCAAAGGAAGAAAATCGGAGAATGCCGCTGAACGTTTTAAAAATAAAAAAGAAAACAAGATTAAAAAGAATTAATATCAGCATTAGATTTAATCCTTCGGCACGTACGTCAACTCCCAAACCGTCGAAACTGTAGCGCAAAAAATACGTCAGCATACATGAAAAGACGATCATAAAAATATCAATTACCAATATGGAGAAACGGGATAATATTCGGTTAGATATGTAATTTTCAAAGAATCTGCTCATAACTGTTTTTCTTTTAAAGCATAAAAATTTATCCGCTGAATGTGGTTACATTAAACAAAGGTATGTATAAAACGGACGATTAGAAAAAATACGGACACAAATGTGCAATTATTCTACAATAATTTCATTTTGAGATATTATGATATTCATTTTCACATCGTATGCATCGTCAAACGGCACACGATCGAATAATTGAAAATCAAAACATATACCTGCTTTCTGCGCCTTTATCTTCGGCAGCAACCTGTCGTAAAATCCCGGCCTCGTCCCAGCCGGTTTAACTTTCTGTCGAAAGCGACACCGGGTACCAATATCAAATCTATTTCGTTGGTATCTTCTACGTTCCGTCCGATTGGCTCTAATATTCCGAATGAAGATGTCTTCATATCGGCCTCAGACGAAAACTCCCTCAACATCAGATCATTTCCAGCAACCACCGGCAGGATAAAACGCTTAATTCCTTCATATTTGTGAATCAAGCCGTGCGTATCTACCTCGTCGTCCATGCTGTAATATGCCAAAATCGTTTGGGTTTGTTGGAATAAATCGGTTGATTCCAGCGTTGCCATCACTTCCGATGAAAATACCGCTAACTCTTCCGTTGAAAAACTCTTTTTTTGCGTCGCTATTTTATTCCGTAAATCACTTTTTTGTAACATCTTCTTTTCCCATTTAACGAAACTAAAATCAAGCTATATTGGGCAAAACATAAAAATCTCTTATCGGATAACGGTGATTAAGAAGGCCGGCAACCGTTTTACCCGGTTCAGCATAGAGCAATTTAGCAACGGCTTTCGGCGCTGCTTTGCCGGACGTGATCAGTTCGATTGCTTTGTCAACCAGATTGTCCTTTTCCATAAGCACGGCAAAAAAACCTTCCTCTCCCCAAAAGTTTCTGATGATATACGCATGTAGTTGCGATTCGAGCAAATTGCGCGACTCCGAGATGTAGTACGGCCGCTGCCGCACGCCTTTGGAATCGGCATAGCTAACCAAGTTCAACAAAAGGGGTTGTTTTTTCAGATGAAGGTAAAGCTCATGCCACGACTTAAATTTGTCCAATTTATTTCTGTTCTCATCGCTATATAACATTGCGTATTCCTGCACGAGATTTTTATTTACAAGCGTGTTGTAGTACGAATTTATTCCGGTTGTATCGCGCGGGATAAAAATATCGGGCATAATGCCGTCTCCTCCGAAAACGGTTCTTCCCGATTCGGTTTTGAATGGTTTTAAGTTGCCGTTGGCAACGGTATCGACATTCACGTAATCTCCTTTCATATAGCGATTTATCGCATCCATCTCATATTCGTCGTAGTGCCCTTTTTCATATTTTCGTTGGATGGAGCGTCCCGAAGGCGTGTAGTAACGGGCTACGGTCAAACGAATTGCCGAACCATCATAAAAATCGCGTTGACTTTGCACAAGCCCCTTACCGAAAGACCTTCTCCCGATAATCAATCCACGATCATGATCCTGGATCGCTCCCGAGAAAATCTCGCTTGCCGATGCACTCATTTCGTCAATAAGAACAACAATTTTGTTCTCTTTACATGTTCCCGTTCCATCGGCATAGTCATCCGTACGGGGGAAATTCCTGCCTTCGGCATAAACAATGAGGTCCCCCTTGTTCAAAAACTCGTTTACCATGGCAACCACCGTTTCCAGCGACCCACCTACGTTTCCGCGCAAGTCCACAACAACAGATTCGCACCCCTGACTTTTAAGTTTCGAAATGGCGGAAATAAATTCGCTGAAAGTATTGAAAGCAAAAGTACCCACTTTTATATACCCAATATCTTCAGTCAGCATGTAGGAAGCGTTTACGCTATTCATGGGGATATCTCCCCGGGTTACGGTGATATTTGTGAGTGCGTGTTTCGGTGGCCGAAGAATGGAAAGCGTTACTTGCGAGCCTTTTTCTCCTCTGAGTGTTTTAAGCACCTGATCGTTGGTAATTCCGGTTCCGGCAACCAACGAATCGTTAACTTTTACGATACGGTCGCCGGGATAAATTCCGGCGGCTTCCGACGGCCCGCCCGGCACAATGCTGGTAACGGTTATCGTATCCCTGAGGACATAGAAACTAACGCCGATTCCCGAAAAATGGCCTTCAAGGTCTTCGTTAACGCGTTTCATTTCGTCGGCAGGAATATAAGCCGAATGCGGGTCGAGTTCCTGAACAATATTGGGCAGGGCGTCTTCTACGAGCTGACTGGTATTGATCGGATCAACATAAGAACTTTGAATATAATCCAGTACGGCGTTTAACTTTTCGGTACCTTGTACTTTACCGACTCTGGTGAAAACCGAAAACCGATTACCGATAAAAATGCCCAACGCAATACCCAGTGCTATCCACAAAGGCACCCATGTTCTTATTTTCTTCTCCGGATCCATTATTTTCCTAACTTTTTTACTTATTCGTCCAACACTACCGAAACAATTTCGATATTTGCTCTGTTGAGCAGTTCAATGCCATCGCTCAAGCGATAAGAATCGGCATAAACAACCCGTTTTATTCCGGCCTGAATAATTAATTTTGCGCATTCGATACAGGGTGATGACGTTACATACAACGTGGCATCCTCGCTACTGTTGTTTGACCGCGCCACTTTTGTTATGGCGTTGGCTTCGGCGTGTAGCACGTAAGGTTTGGTGACATTGTTTTCGTCTTCGCACACGTTTTCAAATCCCGACGGAGTACCGTTGTACCCATCCGAGATGATCATTTTGTCCTTTACCAAAAGGGCTCCAACCTGCCGGCGTTTGCAATACGAGTTTTCGGCCCATATCAGCGCCATGCGCATATATCTTTTATCCAACAGCGTTTGCTTGTCTTGATTACTTTCCATCTATCGTTAAACAGCTTTTAAACTCATATCGAGGCTTTTAACCGAATGTGTGAGCGCGCCAACCGATATATAATCCACGCCGCACTCCGCATAACTGCGAATTGTTTTTTCGGTAATTCCCCCCGATGACTCGAGCTCGACCTTTCCATCCACTATGGCAACAGCCTTGCGTGTATCTTCGGGTGTGAAATTATCCAACATAATGCGATTAACACCTCCAAGCCGCAAAGCTTCATTTAATTCGTCGAAGTTTCTGACTTCAACTTCAATTTTTAAATCTTTACCTTTCTCTTTCAGGTATTTTTGTGCCCCACGAACCGCGTTTTCAATGCCTCCGGCAAAGTCTATGTGATTATCTTTGAGCAGGATCATATCGAACAACCCGATACGATGGTTGACGCCGCCCCCGATTTTCACCGCCTGTTTTTCCAGCATTCGCATGCCGGGAGTCGTTTTGCGCGTATCCAACACGCGGGTTTTGGTTCCTTCCAGCAATTTCACATATTTGTTGGTGGTGGTGGCAATTCCGCTCATGCGTTGCATGATGTTCAGCACCAATCGCTCCGTTTGCAACAGCGATTGCACTTTGCCTTCCACCACGAAAGCTATATCGCCGGGTTTTACGTGCGTTCCGTCCGGGATAAAAACGTCTATTTTCAATTCGGTATCGAATCTGCGAAAAACTTCCTCCGCAACCTTCACTCCCGCCAAAATGCCTTCTTCCTTAATCAAAAGCTTTGCTTTTCCCATTTCCGAAGATGGAATACTACACAGTGTAGTGTGGTCTCCATCGCCGATGTCTTCGGCAAAAGCCAAATCTATAAGTTTATCAATCAACTCGTTTCCTTTCATATTTAACACGATTTCACGAAGACATTTTATGTATAACGCTTAAACTGCCCGTTTTGTTAATAAACATGCCGGCAATTATCCGGCAAAATTATAAAAATAAAGTGTTACTTTTGTGTTTCAGACAAGTTTTTTATGTTTTACTCATATATTTAAAAAGGAAATGAAGACAATTCTTCTGACCGTTGGAAAGATAGACGACGCGACTATTTCACAAATGATTGATATTTATGTGAAAAGGCTTTCTCACTACATTCCTTTCGATATTGAGATGATTTCCGATGTAAAAAACACCAAAAACCTTTCGGAGAAAGATCAAAAAATCCAGGAAGGAGCGAGTATCCTGAAATTCTTGCAGCCTAACGACCACGTGATCCTGCTTGATGAAAAAGGAAAACAACTTTCATCCATGGAATTTGCGCGTTTTATCGAAAAAAAGAGCCACACCGTTGCCAAAAGACTGGTCTTTGTTGTGGGCGGCCCGTATGGCTTTTCCGATGAAATCTATGCCTGCGCCAACGAAAAGCTTTCGCTCTCAAAAATGACGTTCACCCACCAAATGGTGCGACTGGTTTTCGTGGAGCAGTTTTACCGGGCAATGACCATACTGAACAATGAACCATATCATCACGAGTAACGACATTAATTTTCTTTCGATTCCGCTTTTTTGCGCTTCTTTTTGAGGGAATAAATATCTTTTCTCCGGTCTCGCAGGTTCGTCACCGCTCCAAACTCATTTAATTCACGCAACAGATCAATATCCATATCCACCACAAGAATCATTTCCGTATTGGGTGTGGCTTCCGCTTTAATGCCGTTAGCCGGAAAAGCGAAATCGCACGGAGTAAATACCATGGATTGTGCATACTGAATGTCCATATTGGCAACTTTCGGCAAATTACCCACCGAACCGGCAATAGCCACATAACATTCGTTCTCGATGGCACGGGCTTGCGCGCAACTTCTGACGCGCGAATACGCATTCTGCGTATCGGTTAGAAACGGAACAAAAAGAATATCCATACCTTCGTCGGCCATAATACGGGTAAGTTCGGGAAATTCAACATCATAACAAATAAGTATGCCTATTTTGCCACAATCGGTATCGAAGGTTGAAAACTCGCTACCTCCCTGCAATCCCCAGACTCTTTCTTCATCGGGGGTTACGTGTATTTTTTCGTAACGCTCCATAGTACCGTCGCGACGACACAGATAGCCGGCATTATGCAGCGCGTTATCTTTTATTTCAGGCATGCTGCCCGAAATAATATTGATGTTGTAAGAAACCGCGAACTCCGATAATCGCTGAACAATGGGTTTTGTATATTTTGCCAGTTCCCGTATAGCTCCCGACTCCGTCATATGATTATATTCCGACATCAGCGGAGCGTTAAAAAATTCGGGAAACAGCACAAAATCGGCATTATAGCGCGAAACCGTGTCCACGAAATATTCCACTTGTTCCATCACATCGTCCAGATTCCGGTATAATCGCATCTGCCATTGAACCAGTCCTACACGAACGATTCGCTTAATGCCGGTAGGCTTTTTCACCGGTTTCTCGTAATAAATATTTTTCCATTCCATGAGAATGCCGTAGCTTTCTGAAGCTTCGTCGCCAGGCAAATAATCCTTGATTAATTTCGACGGTTGAAAATCGTTCGCCAGTTGAAAATCGAAAACCGGATCGTGAATCTCTTTTCTGCGGACTTTATCCACATACTGTTGGGGCGTTAGCTCCAGTGAATACCGGTGATAGTGCGGAATTCTTCCGCCGAAAATAATTCCTTTGAGATTCAGTTTCACACACAACTCTTTGCGGTAGTCATACAACCTGCGCCCCAAACGCAGACCGCGATAATCTTTTCGGATGAAAACCTCTATTCCGTACAACATGTCTCCTTCAGGATCGTGTGTAGCAAAGTTTTCGTTATCTGTTATTTGTTTATAGGTATGGTGGTCATCGTACTTATCGTAATCCACAATGATCGAAAGCGCACAACCGGCAATCTGTCCGTTTACTTTTACCGCAATCTGTCCTTCGGGAAAAATTTCGATTAGTTTTTTTATCTGTTCTTCACTCCATATTCCATCGGAAATATATTTGTAAGAATCCATCATAAAGGGACGTAACTCCCTGAAACCGGTTATGTTTAAATAACTAATTTCTACATTTTCTATATCCATAAATGTTCGATTGTTTACTTATACAAACGCATAAATCACAAAAAAGTTGATTTTGTGCGTAATGGAAGGGATCATCATGGGTACAAAACACGGAATATCTTGTTCTGAAAACTATTTTATTGTAATTTTATATCCAAAATCGTAAAAAGAACGCGCATTATGCAAAGAAACGTCTTTATTTTACTTCTGATTGCTTTTGGTTTTCCGGCTTTCGCTCAAAACATTACGGGCAGTTGGGGCGGCACACTCGATATTCAGGGCAACAAACTCCGCCTGGTTTTCAACATTACGAAAACCGACTCTGCCTACGTCACCAAACTGGACAGCCC
>JAQVEB010000141.1 GCA_028698105.1 Petrimonas sp.
CTAACAATTGAAAAGCTTTTCTAAAAGATTCGTAATCCGTTGAAAGAGCGAGTGATTGTTTTTCCCCTTTCATAAACGCTTTTAATCCTTTCGGTATTTCAACGGATTTTCCGATGCATTCTTCTACCGTTTCTTTGAATTTGGCGGGATGGGCAGTTGCGAGGAAAACGCCCGTTTCGTTGGTACGTTTGCCTTGTTTCAACGCCAGATAGGCGCAGGCGCCATGCGGGTCGAGGAGATAACCGGCGGTTTCGTACACTTTTTTGATCGCTTCGCGAATTTCTTCGTCGGAGAACGTGTAACCCGAAATATCGCCGGTAACGGCTTTGTGAGAATGTGCGTACAAATCGAGAATGCGGTCGAAATTGCTGGGCGCGCCCACGTCCATTGCGTTCGCAATGGTTTGTACGGATGGTTTGGGCGTGTATTTGCCGTTTTGCAGGTAATTGAAAAACACGTCGTTTCGGTTATTGGCCGCGATAAACCGGTTCACGAGCAAGCCCATCCGTTTGGCGAAAAGTCCGGCAGTAAGGTTTCCCAGGTTGCCACTTGGAACGGAAATCACCACGTTATCTGCAAGTTTTTGCTTCGCAAGTTGCGCGAAGGCATGGAAATAGTAAAACGATTGGGGCAGAAATCGCGCAACATTAATGGAATTGGCCGAGGTAAGATTCATTTGCAGGTTCAGTTCTTCGTCCATAAACGCGGATTTCACCAATGCCTGACAATCGTCAAAGGTTCCATCAACTTCAAGAGCGACAATGTTTTGTCCTAACGTGGTAAACTGTGCTTCCTGAATATCGCTCACTTTCCCCGATGGATACAGCACAAACACCTGAATTCCGTTCACACCCAAAAAGCCGTTGGCGACCGCGCTTCCGGTATCGCCCGAAGTGGCGACCAGCACTTTCACGTCGTCCTGCCCCTGTTCTTTCACGAAATACGACAACATCCGCGCCATAAAGCGCGCGCCAACGTCTTTGAAAGCGAACGTAGGCCCGTGAAAAAGTTCCAAAACGTAGATTCCGTCTTCCACTTTCACGAGCGGAATGTCGAAATTGAGCGTATCGGTAACAATTTCATCCAGTTTTTCCTTCGGAATATCTTCTCCGAAGAATGCATCGGCCACGGTTTTTGCGATTTCTGTCAGTCCAAAACTGCCGATTTCATCGAAAAATTGTTGTGGAAGCTGCACTATCTTTTCAGGCATGTACAACCCTTTATCGGGAGCAAGCCCTTTCACAACGGCTTCCTGCAGTGAAGCGAGCGGGGCGGAGTGGTTGGTGCTGTAAAAGCCTCTCCCCATGCCCCTCTCCACAGGAGAGGGGTTTGTGGGCTGCGGAGTATTATTATTTATTTTTTTCATTTTGGTTTACTTTTTATTTTGCGGCAGCTTCAAGTCTCTCCCGACGGATGTTTAACCCATTTCTTCCCCTTGTGGGGAAAGTCCCTGAAAGGGGATAGGGGTTTGGGAGAGATTTAGAGAGGGGCGAATATCTGCTTCATCAACTCATCGCCTTTCAATAACCCAAAACTTCCTTTTCGGGCGGCGAACTCATCATAAACTTGCACGTTATCTGGTTCAATTCCTTTGTGATAAATCACAAACGGCACGGCATCGCGCGTGTGCGTGCGAAGGACGCACGGCGTGGGATGATCGGGCAAAACGGCTATTACAACCGGCTCGTCCCACGTTTCCGTTTCTTCGAAAACGGTTTTTAATACCCGCGCATCAATATCCTCAATGGTTTTTATTTTTAACGATACATCGCCTTCGTGCCCGGCTTCGTCCGGTGCCTCAATGTGAAGATAAACGAAATCTTTCGTGCGGAGCGCATCGAGGGCGGCTTGCGCTTTCCCTTCGTAATTGGTATCATACAAACCGGTAGCGCCTTCCACCATCACCACTTCCAAACCGGCATATACACCGATGCCGCGAATCAGATCCACCGCTGAAATTACTGCTCCGCTTCTGATCGGGAACATTTCGCTCAAGTGTTTCATTTTCGGCCGGTAACCGGGCGACCACGGCCAGATGCTGTTCGCCGGGTCTTTGCCTTCGGCAATGCGCTTTTTGTTTACGGGATGATTTTTTAATAACTTTTGCGAAGCGAGGATTAGCGCATTAAGCGCATCGGCAGTTGCTTTTGCCGATTCGTTGTTGGGTTGAATGAGGTGCGGGCGAAACGGTTTTTCGGGAATATCGTGTGGCGGAGTGCAGCGAATATCCTTATTTCCACCTTTCATTTTGAGCAAATTGCGGTATGAAACGCCCGGATAGAAACTGAACGTTTCATCGCCCAGTTTTTGCTGTAAAAACAGCATCAGTTCCGTTGCTTCCGTCGTGGAAATATGGCCCGATGAATGGTTTTTCAACACATCGCCGTTGATCGAAACCAGATTGCAGCGCATCGCCATTTCGCCGGGCAGAATATCCACGCCCATGCTGGCGGCTTCCAGCACGCCGCGGCCTTCGTACACGCGCGGCACATCATAACCCAACACCGAAAGATTCGCGATTTCGCTTCCCGGCGAAAAACCTTCGGGAATGGTGTCGAGCATGCCGCTGCGCCCTTTTTGCGCGAGCAAATCCATGTAAGGCGTGCGTGCTGCCTGCAACGGCGTTTTGTTGCCGAGTTCTGGAATGGGTTCGTCGGCCATGCCGTCGCCGAGGATGATGAGATATTTCATTTTGGGAGAAGCGATTTCCAAATCGCTTAAATTTTATGTGGATGATTTTTCATAAAGCGAGTTGAACTCGCTTCACCCGTTTACCGTATATTCGCAATAGAAATAATATCGGAGAAAACGCCGGCAGCCGTTACGCTGGCGCCTGCGCCGTAACCTTTGATAACCATCGGGTACTCGTTGTAGCGCTCGGTGGTGATCATCACGATGTTGTTGCTGCCTTCCAGATCGTAGAACGGATGGCCTTTTTCCACTTCGTGCAGGCCCACTTCACACCTTCCGTTATCATAAGTAGCCACAAAACGCAGCTTTTTATCTTCTTTTTCGAGTTGTTTGCGCCGTTCTTCAAACGATCCGTCCATTTCGGGGATGGTTTGCCAAAACTCGTCCAACGATCTTTCAAAATATCCCTGAGAGATAAACAGATTTTTTTTCACATCCGATTGATTGACCGTAGCGCCCGCTTCACGCGAAAGGATCACCAGTTTCCGGGTTACGTCCAACCCGCTTAAATCCACGCGCGGATCAGGTTCGGCAAACTGCGCGTCCACCGCCATGCGAATGGCTTTGCTGAACGGGATTTTTTCGCTCAACGTGTTGAAGATAAAATTGAGCGTTCCGGATAATACGGCTTCCAGTTTCACGATTTTGTCGCCCGAGTTGGTGAGCGAGTTCATCGTGTTTATAATCGGCAATCCGGCTCCCACATTTGTTTCAAACAAAAATTTAACCCCGGTTTTCCGCGCCGTTTCCTTTAATTGCCGATAGTTTTCGTAAGCCGAAGAGGCCGCGATCTTATTGGCCGTGACAACCGATATGTTCTTCGACATTAAATCTTCGTACAAATTGGCGATGGATTCGCTCGCGGTGCAGTCCACGAAAACGGAATTGAAAATATTCATTTTCAGGATTTCATCACGAATGAGTTGAGGCGAACTTTTCACGCCGTTTGTCATTAAATTATCGAAATATCCTTCCAAAGGGATGCCTTCGCGATTGAACAGCGCCTTGCGGCCGTTGGCGATACCCACAATGTTCACTTTCAGTTTATTTTGTTTCTCCAGCGTTTGTTTTTGCTGGTTAATTTGCCCCAACAACTTGCTTCCCACGGTTCCTGTTCCGATCACGAAAAGATTCAGTTCCTGATACGGCGAAAGGAAGAACGAATCGTGGATCACGTTGAGCGCTTTTTTTAGATCGGCGCGTGTAATTACACATGAGATGTTGGTTTCTCCCGCACCCTGCGCCAGCGCGATAACGCTGATACCGTTGCGGCCAAGGGCGCCGAAGAATTTTCCGGCGATGCCGGGAACGTGCTTCATATTTTGTCCCACAACGGCAATGGTTGCCAGGTCGTGCTCCACGATGATGTCGTTGATGCTGCCCATCGCAATCTCGTGCGAAAACTCTTCGGTGAGCACCTTTTGCGAAAGTTTTGCATCCTGCGTGCGCACGCCTATGGACGTGCTGTTTTCCGACGAAGCCTGCGAGACGATAAACACGCTGATGCCGTTGTTGGCCAACGCCGAAAAAATCCGTTTGTTCACCCCGATAACGCCTACCATGCCAAGGCCGGTGATGGTTATCAGCGCGGTATCGTTAATGGAAGAAATCCCTTTGATGATCTTTCCGTTTCGCGTGGGTTGGATGTTGCGGATCAACGTGCCTTCCTCGCCGGGTTTAAACGTATTTTTTACGCAGATCGGGATGTTTTTGTGATAAACCGGAAAAATGGTGGGCGGATAGATCACCTTTGCCCCGAAATTCGATAACTCGATGGCTTCGGTGAACGAAAGTTCCTCGATGACGTAAGCCGAATTGATGATTTTGGGATCGGCGGTCATAAAACCGTCCACATCTGTCCATATTTCCAGCACCGAAGCGTCCATGGCCGCCGCGATAATCGCAGCGGTGTAGTCCGATCCTCCCCGGCCGAGGTTCGTGAGATCGTCCGTTTCATTGCTTGACGAGATAAACCCGGGAACAATGGCCACCTGCGGAGGCGGCATTTCGGCGAATATCTTGCGGATCAACCCGTTGGAAAGCGCCAAATCGGGTATATGGTTGCTGAATTGCTTATTGGTTTTGATAAACTTTGTTGAGTCGTACAGCTCGGCTCCGTCAATTATTTTACTGATAATGAGAGATGATAGCCGTTCGCCGTAACTCACAATTTTATCGGATGTCTTTTGCGATAAGTCGCCTATCAGGTAAACGCCTTGCAGAATATTTCGGAGTTCATCGAACAGAAAACGCGTTTTTTCTGTCGTTTCTTCTTTATCGGTCTTTGAAACGATCATTTTATCAATCATTTCCCGATGGCGCTCAATGATTTCTTCCACCACGTTTTTATAGCCGGGATTGGCTTTCACCGCAAAATCGGCAGCCAGCAACAGGCGGTCGGTTACGCCGCCAAGCGCGGACACAACCACAATTACGGGCTCTTTTTCAGCTTCTACAATGTTTTTTACCGATTGTAAACTTTCGGGAGTGCCCACAGACGTCCCGCCGAATTTCATAACTTTCATCGTGTATGAATATATTTTTACCGTTCGTGAAAACGGACAATTTGTTGTGTAAAATGTTGTTTTATAAACGAATAACCGGACGGTTATCGGAAAAAGCAGTACCTGCTTACGGATGTGAAAATTTAAATAACCCCCCAAGGGGTCATTGTCATTGTAGTAGTTGTGGAGGTGTATGTAAAATACAATTTCTGCATTGTCTGCGTGTGAATTTGCTGCAAAGATAGGTGATTAATTGATAAAAAGAAATAAAATGCGCAGAAATGTGGAAAAATTTACATTCATAATGCCTTATCATTTGATTATGGTCTTTTCTTTTTTCGTGTTAGATGGATTTACCAAACTGATTTACAGTCTGATTATTCATTTTGCCCGAAAGTTTACATAACGTTAGGCCAAAAAGCCCGCTGCCTGCGAAAATACGTTGATGAAAGATGTATTTACGGATGAAGAATCCCGCGTGTTTACCGGAAAGGGATTTTCGTGCGTGTAAGGGAAGGGAAAATCGAGAAGTTGCATTCGTTTCGTTGCCTTTTCGCCCATCGCTTTCACCACGCCGTGATACGGAATAACGGTGTCTTTTGAAAGTACAATACCGCTAATCCTGTGGCCGAGGCGTTCGAAAAAAGTCTTTCGTTCCTTCTGTTTTCTATCGGGGGTGATCATGCTGTTGAACGATTCAAATGCACTGTCACGCTTCCAGCCGGTTTCGGCCTCTCGCCCGAAAATGTTCACGTAATAATCGTAAATCCTGTTGAAAGCCGCCCTGTCCATGATACTGCGCGAGATTCCATTCATGGCACTGAAGATGCTTCCGCCGCAAAACATAAAGAGGCGCGTGTCCGAAAACAAATTTTGCGGGTTGGCCATCAAGGCGATCTGCGACAGGAATGCTCCTATGGAATAGGCGAAAAGGTTCACCTGCGTACCGGCGGCGAATAGCGGATGACGGCCGGTTTTTATGTCGGTGAACAGCGCGGTTAAATCGGAGAGCGATTGCCGTCCGGAAAGATAGAAACGCGTTGGGTTTTCGCTCAACCTGTTGCTCAAGGCCACATTGGCAAAACTGATGGAGCGGTCGCCGGTGTAAAGATTTCGCCTGAAATCGAGCAGTTGCGTGAGGTTTCGCGGATTTGACCATGAGCGTGGCGAGCGGTTGATGTGAAATGCGAGCGGAAATAAAATAACCGGTTTTTCGGTATTGGTGGACAAAAATTCGGCCCAGGCGAGGTATTTGTCCCAACTTCGTTCGTTGAGGCCGTGCAAAAGCACGATAGCCTGATCGTGCTTTTTTTTGCCCGAAGGCAAAAACACAGGGTACATGAAGGCAAAATTCTCACGAATGCTGTTGTCCAAAATCAACCTTTCTTCCTCTTCTACGAACTGCGGGCTTTGGAACGGGAAAAACCGTACATCGAGGGTTGTTTCTTCTAAAAAAGATGGTTGGCCGTGTTTAAAAAGACGGTTCAGTTGCGCGTATCGTTGTACATAATCCATAATTTCAAAAAATTTATACAACAAAGAAACAATGTTCGGTAACCTATTGCAAACGAAAGGGAAACGCGTACATCTTATGTGGCGGATTTTCCTATATGGGGTGAAAAACGATATACAGGGGTGAAAACTCGGCTCCGGGAAAAGATAGTTTTGGTTAATCGGCAATAAAAATCTAATTTTGTGAAGGCCAACGCGAAGCGAATGTTGCGATGAACAAAAAAATCCCTAGATATTTATACGAACGAAGCAATACGGTGAAAATGATATTGTTCACGGCATTGTTTGCGTTGATGTTCATCAATATTTTTCAGCCGTTCGGCTCACGTTCGTGGTATCCCGATATCTCGGATTTTAAATATTTCGCTTTCTCAAGCCTTATCATCCTTACCGGAATGCTGGTGGTTGTTGTCAGTCGTTTGATCCTGATCCGTTACGGCAAAAAACATTCGGTTACCTATTGGGAATATGGCGTGTGGATTTTAGGCGAAATTTTGGCGATGGCGGTTTTTTATTCCCTTTTTTCCAAATTTGTTCCGAAGGAAGGAGCCGAAAGGGACTTGATGGATATTTTCCGGCAGAGCACCACAAACACGGCGTTGGTGCTGTTGTTGCCTTACGCCATTTCGTGGCTTTATTTTTCGTGGAAAGAGAAAAGCGCGCTTTTGGCGCATATTGATCAGGAAAACAAGCCTGACGCGCCATCAAAACCGTTGATCGCGTTCCCCGATGAGAAGGGGGAGTTGCGCATATCCATTATGCTGGAAAACCTGTTGTACATTGAGTCGGCCGATAATTATGCCAATATTTGCTATCTGAATAAAGCAAAACAATCGCATTTCCTGCTTCGCAATTCGCTGAAATGGATAGAAGAAAACCTCACGAACGACACGCCGTTGGTGCGCTGCCACCGCTCCTACATCGTGAGCATGGAAAAAGTGAAGATACTGAAAAAGACGAAAAACGGCATCATGCTCGAACTTGATGCCGAAGGCACGCCCGATATTCCGGTTTCCAAAACCTACTATCAATCGTTTATGAACAAATTCTCGCAGTATTCGGTCAATTAAACCTTTTTCAGGTAAACCGATACCGATCCGTCGCCTACGTTAAACCAGCCGCGGCCGTCGTCGCCGATAACCACATCGGGCATGTATCCCATTTTGTCGTACCAAACCGATCCGGCATAGTCTGTGCCGATGAACATGGGCTTCACGCCGCCTGTGCTGTTGCTCATGATAACCGCACAACCGTCCGGATGATGCTCATC
>JAQVEB010000005.1 GCA_028698105.1 Petrimonas sp.
CTTCGCAGTATTTTCAAAAATCTGACGGCCAAACATGGGTAGGAGTAACAAATATGGCTTCTCTCGGCAGAGCCGTAGCCTATGGTACCGGCAATATTTACTGGACTACTGATGCGAATGGGAATAAGGTTCCGGCCAACGGATTAATAAATAATCAAGCTGTTTGGAGCCCAATGATTTATTCCGAAGAATTGGCATTCCTGCTCAACGAGGGATGGCAAACAATGACCGATCCGGTTTATGGCGATAAAATTTTATACAAAAACTGGGATATGGCAAAAGCAAACATCAATTCACCCGCGAATTCACAAGATTACAACGTAGGATTCTCAGGGGGTAATGAGAAAGGAACATATTATGCCAATGTGGGATATAACAAAACGGAGGGCATGCCGTTAGACAATATCTACAACCGCTTCACCTTTACCCTCAATGCCGATTATAAAATAAGAGACTGGCTGACATCTACTACAAATATCTCATTTCAGGATGCCAAATGGAAAGGATTACCCGCAACACAGGGAAGCGAATCAAATTATTTCAGCCGTATGATATCTGCACCTCCCACAATGCGTGGATATAATGCCGATGGTGAACTTTTGCTTGGTCAAAACTCAGGAGACGGAAATCAAGCGGTAAATATCGATAAATTTATTAGAAGAAACAATACCGATAAATTTACTTTTGGACAAACGTTTAAAGTTGACTTCACCAAATATCTGTTTTTGAAGACAAACGTGAACTGGATGTACAATGAAGGTTTTTACGAGTATTTCGAAAAGGACTATATGCGCGGTACAAACAACTGGAGTAGATCACGCTATTCAAGTGCAAGCTTTGATCGCGACCTGAGAATAGTTGCCAACGCGGTATTGAATTATAAAAAAGAATTCGGATTAAATTCCGTTGACGGAATTTTGGGAACCGAGTATTACGATGATTATATGAAAGGTTTTTCGGCTTCCGGATCGGGGGCGCCGACCGACGATTTCATGGATTTAGCTTACACTTCCGCTGACAAGGACAAAAGGAGTATTGACTCCTACCATATGCGTGAAAGAATTTTATCGTACTTCGGACGCGCAAACTATGACTATGATGCTAAATACTTATTATCCGTTATATTCCGTTACGATGGATATTCCAGACTTTTAGGCGATAACCGGTGGGGATTTTTCCCGGGAATTTCTGCAGGTTGGGTATTCAGTAAGGAAGCGTTCATGGAAAGCATCATCAATTCAACTGCTCTTTCGTTTGGGAAATTCCGCACCAGCTACGGTGTTAATGGAAACGTTTCGGGATTTGGGCCATACTCACTGCAAGGTTCTTATTCTGCACCCAAATATGATGGCTTGGTCGGGAACTTGTTGGGGGCGATCCCTAATCCATATTTGAGATGGGAACGTTCAAACACGTTTGAAGTTGGTCTCGATTTGAGCTTCTGGCAAAACAAACTTACGACTAACTGGACATATTACAACCGTTTGACTACCGATAAATTTGCGAATATTCCTTTACCAACTTCATCTGGTATTAGCAGTATTACCACAAACAACGGTGCACTCCGCAATTATGGTGTTGAAGTGCAAATTGACTATAGGGCCATCAACACAAAAGACTGGAAATGGAATCTAACACTCAACGGAGCTTACAACAAAAACATGGTAGTTAAATTGCCGGATAACGGATTGGAAAGAAACCGCCAGGGTGCTTTCGAAGTATATACAGGAAATGGTTCTGACAAAATGTGGGTCGGAGGATATCAGGAAGGACAGGAACCAGGAGTGTTATATGCCTACAAAGCCGAAGGCATTTATAAATCTTATGACGAAATCCCGGGAGACCTTGTTGATCAATCCAGCGGAAACAATGGTAGTAACAACATAGTACTGTATGGTCCCAACAAGTGGAAAGCGTTTACAGACGCAGATAAAGTTGCTGCGAACGGAAACGCGAAAATTTTACCTATTCAACCCGGAGATGTGAAGTGGAAAGATGTGAACGGAGACGGCGTAATTGACAAATTCGATTTAGTAAAAATAGGAAACACAACCCCAAGAATAACAGGCGGATTCTATTCCGGCTTAACATATAAGAATGTATCTTTATCCGTAAATATGGACTTTGGATTAGGTTTTTATATTGCTGATGCAAGAACTCCGTGGATTTTAGGAAATATGCAAGGAACTTTCAACACGTTGGAAGAAGTAAAACAAACGTGGTCAGTTGATAATCCCAATGGAACACTACCTCAATACACGTGGGCGGATCAATTGAACAAGAGAAATTATGCACGTCCAACTTCAATGTTTATGTACAAAGGAGATTACGTGTCATTCAGGGAATTATCGCTCACTTATTCAGTGCCAAAATCGTTGGCAGAAAGATTAATGATGCAACGGTTGAATTTCACAATCACAGGGCAAAATCTCGGTTACCTGACTCAGGGAAAGAATATATTTTCACCTGAAGCCGGAGCAGGCGATTGGGGAGGATATCCACTTCCTCGCACGTTAATATTTGGGCTAAACATAACATTTTAAAAACTAAACAATTATGAAACATATAAAAACAATTATCAGCTTCCTCTTCATATCGCTTTTAGTTTCATCATGCGACCTGTTGGACTTAGGTCCGGAAGATTACTATGCAAGTGGAAACTTTTGGAAAAATGATGCACAGGTAGATGCTTTTGCCCTTGGATTACATGCCAACCTTAGAGGTTCGTACCAAGGAATGATGTTTACGTTGGGTGAAGCCAGGGGTGGAACCCAAAAAACAGGGACTTCGTCTCAAGGCTCTAGTTTGGATATGAGCTCTCCTATTAAAAACAACTCTTTTACTAAAGATTTAACCGGTATCGGCAGTTGGATGGGTCTATATTCCAATATTCTTCAAATCAATCACTTTATTGACCAACTTGAGAACGGTACCGAGTTTTTAAGCGCCGATAAAAGAAATTATTATTTGGGACAAGCCTATGGTTTACGTGCTTTCTATTATTTTTACTTGTACAGAACTTTCGGTGGTGTACCTATCGTTACCGAAGTAAAAGTACTGCAGGGAAAAGTAGAAGCTAAAAACCTTTATACATCAAGAGCAACTGCAAAACAAACATTTGATTTCATCAAAGAAGATATCAATAAATCGGAAACAGCTTTTGGGACCCAAACGACGATCAAAAACAATAAAGCCCAATGGTCTTATTACGCAACCAAAATGCTTAAAGCTGAAATCTATTTGTGGTCAGCAAAAGTGAAAACAGGAGATCAATCTCCGGCAACTTCCGACCTGGCAACAGCCGAAACAGCTTTGCAATTGGTCTTAAACGCATCTCAGTTCAGTCTGTTGGGTAACTATTCCGATGTTTTCGATTACAAAAATAAGGGTAATAAAGAAGTTATATTTGCCATTAGATATGCCGACGGCGAAGCGTCAAACTTTGTGAATAATTTCTCCTATCAAATTCCGTTGTTCGTGAACACGTTTTATGATCGTGATGGGAATTTAATTACAACAGACATTCTTGATATTAAATCAACTGTAGTTCAGAGACATGAGTATAAATTGGGACTTTTCAATTCGTACGACGATTTGGATTCGAGAAAAAGAAGCATTTTTCTTGATTATTATCTAAAAGATAAGACCCTTACCGGAACCGTTGTTAAAAAATACAATGGATTGATCAATGCAGAAGGAAACCGCTCATGGTCGGACGACTTCGTAGTGTATCGCTATGCAGATGCTATTTTGCTGATGGCCGAAATAAAAAACATGCAGGGTCAACCGGTGGCATCGTATATTAATCAAATTCGTCAACGTGCTTACGGAGCAGAGTACGATGCGGTGACGCACGGATATACCGACGGAAGTTTTGCCGAAAACGAATTAGCTATCCTGCACGAACGTGATAAAGAATTCGTCCTTGAAGGGAAAAGATGGTTTGATATTCGGAGAATGCAACAAACCAAAGACGGACAACCGTTAGCTTTTGCAGCTGTTGCCAATTACGACGATCCCAGTCCTGTGATTGATCCCGCCAAATCCTATCTTTTATTATGGCCCGTTGATGTAAATACACTCAACAACGATCCAGAACTCACCCAAACAGAAGGGTATTAATTAATTTTCTTTTCAATACTACTCATTTTAAATCCAAAGTGGCAAAACTAACCATTTTGCCACTTCTGGATTTTTACATTCAATTCTTGATTTCATCCAATGAAGCGGATTTCCATAGCAATAGCTTTCTTGTTTGTTTTTCTTTCAACCACAATGGCGGAAGGAAAAATAAAAGTAGCTTGCGTGGGTAATTCCGTAACGTTTGGAGCAGGAATAGACGACCGCACAAAAACCTATCCGGCGCAACTGCAAACGATGCTGGGCGACGATTACGAAGTCCGTAACTTCGGAAACAGTGGTTCAACGTTGCTCAAAAAGGGGCACAAACCTTATTGGAATCAAAAAGAGTTTTCGGATGTCATCGCTTTTGCACCTGATGTTGTCATTATCCATCTCGGATTAAACGATACCGACCCGCGAAACTGGGCGCGCTATCGCGACGAGTTCACCCGCGATTATATCGCCTTGATTGATACTTTCAAATCGGTAAACCCAAAAGCGGAAGTGATGATTTGCCGGATGACACCGATTTTTCATACGCATTCGCGTTTTAAATCGAGTACGCGCGACTGGTTTTGGCAAATTCAACAAGCCATCGGATTGGTTGCCGAAACGCAACAAGTAAAATTACTCGACTTAAACACCCCCATGCATCGTCGTCCCGATTTGTTTCCCGACGCGCTGCACCCCAATGCCGAAGGCGCAAAGATCATCGCCGAAACGGTTTACAAAACCATCACGAAAGATTTCGGCGGATTGAAGTTGGCTCCTGTTTTTACCGATAATATGGTATTGCAACGCAACAAACCCATTAAAATTTGGGGAACTGCCAATCCCTGCACGAAAATATCGGTTTGGTTCGGCGGAAAAAAACAAACCACTACCGCTCAATCCGACGGTAAATGGCAAATTCTCTTTCCCAAAAAACCGGCAGATGGAAAAAAGTATACCGTAACCATCGAAAATCAAAACAAGAAAATTACGCTTCAAAACATCGTTATCGGCGATGTCTGGCTTTGTTCCGGACAATCGAATATGGAGTTTGAGCTCAAAAACGCATCCACCGCCAAACAAGATATTCCGATCTCGGCAAACAGCAACCTGCGGTTTTTCGACCGGAAAGCCAAATTCGGTTTTCCCGCCGAAGCTTATTCGCAAGAGCAATTGGAAACATTGAACCAGTTACGGTTTTTCAATGAAAACACCGCGTGGCAGGAATCCGGCCCGGCAACTTCGGCAGAATTTTCGGCTGTCGGGTATTACTTTGGAAAGATGTTGCAGGATTCGCTTAACATACCAATCGGCCTTATTAACAACGCCGTAGGCGGTTCGCCCACCGAAGCGTGGATTGACCGTTTTACGCTCGAACACCATCCCCGGTTGGTGGATATGCTCTACAATTGGGCGAAAAACGACTACATTCATCCGTGGTGCCGCGAACGCGCCGCGCAAAATCTCGAAAACGCCCCAAATCCCTTGCAACGGCATCCTTATCACCCGGCTTATCTGTACGAAAGTGGGATGGAAGATTTGGTTGATTTGCCGATTGCAGGCGTTATTTGGTATCAAGGCGAATCGAACGCGCACAACGTGGAATTGCACGAAATCACCTTCCCCACTCTTGTGGAAAGCTGGCGAAAAGCATTCAATAACAGCGAACTGCCGTTTTATTACGTACAACTATCGAGTATGGAAGTTGGGCGCGAAACATGGGGGCATTTTCGTGACAGCCAGCGGCGGTTGTTATCGGTAATTCCCAATTCGGGAATGGCGGTTTCATCCGATTTCGGCAATCGCACCGATGTTCATCCCGTTGATAAAAAACCCGTTGGCGAACGATTAGCGCGCTGGGCGTTGGCCGATACATACAACTTCAAGATAGTCAAAAGCGGCCCTTTATTCAAAAATGCTACCTTTGTAAACAACAAAGCCATCATTGAATTCACGGAAGCTGACGAACTGAGAACATCGGACGGCGGAGCCGTAAAAACGGTTGAAGTTGCCGGAGACGACAAGGTATTTTATCCTGCCGATATTGTCCGCACTGTCGGGAATCGGTTAGAAGCAACAAGTTACAAAGTCCAACATCCTGCATTTGTTCGATATGGTTGGGCATCGTTTTCGGAAGGGAATTTAGTGAACGAGGCAGGTTTACCGGCCTCAACCTTTTCATCGGAATTGTAAATTATTCCGGCCCGCCCCCGTAGAGACGCATTGAATGCGTCTCATAAAACAAACGATAAAAAAACAATATGGCATTGAATACGTCTCCTAAAACAACGATAAAAACCGATATTACATTGAATACATTTCTTTTTCACGAAACGCATCTAAAAAAGACGCATTCAATGCGTCTGTACGGGGGGATGTTATTAATTTTCCTGCTATCCCTTGCCTGTTCTCCTCAAACATCGCAACTGCACCTCCTACCACAACCGCAACAAATAACTATCAATCAAAAATCGGCGCACAAACTGATAAACGGACAGATCAACCCTGCATTGATAAGCGAAAAGTTGGTTGCCGAAATATCGGAAGCGAAAGTAAATCCCGATGAAGCTTACCGCCTCAAAATCACTGCGGACAGCGTTTTGATTGAAGCTACAACGGAAAAAGGGCTCTTTTGGGCGCACCAAACGCTGGCGCAAATCGTAGAGTCGTCCGATGGAAAATCAGTTCCCACGCTCGAAATCACCGATTATCCCGCTTTCCGCATCCGCGGTTACATGCACGACGTGGGGCGCAGCTTTATCTCGGTGGAAGAACTGAAGAAACACATCCGCTTGTTATCGAAATACAAGATCAACGTTTTCCACTGGCACCTCACCGAGAATCAGGGGTGGCGGCTGCAAAGCAAACGGTATCCGCAACTGACCGACAGCATCAACTTCACCCGCCTTCCCGGAAAGTATTACACCATTGAAGATGCACACGAAATTTCGGCGTACTGCAAGGCGCACAACATGCTCCTCATTCCCGAAGTAGATATGCCGGGACACAGTGCGGCGTTTGTCCGTGCCATGGGCGTGGATATGCAATCGGCAAAAGGGATGGAGATTCTGAAGAATCTGATGGACGAAGTGTGTACCGAGGTCTTTCCCGATGAACCTTATATTCACATCGGAACCGATGAGGTGGAATTTACCAATCCGGCTTTTGTGCCCGAAATGGTTGAATTTATTCGTTCCAAAGGCAAAAAAGTGATTTCGTGGAATCCCGGATGGAATTATAAGCCGGGCGAAATTGACATGACGCAGCTCTGGAGCTACCGCGGAAAAGCGCAACCGGGTATTCCCGCTATAGACTCGCGCTTTCACTACACCAACCATTTCGATGCCTTTGCCGATATCATCGCGCTATACAACAGCCGCGTTTTGAATGCAAATATTGGAAGCAATGATATTGCAGGCGGCATTATCGCCATTTGGAACGACCGTTTGTTGCCGGATGAGAAGCAAATTATCTTACAGAACTACTTTTATCCCACCATGCTGGCATTTGGTGAACGTGCCTGGCTTGGTGGTGGAAGCGAATATTTCGATAAAAACGGCACCGATCTGCCGACTGATGAAAACGATCCGGTTTTCAAGGATTTTGCCGATTTCGAGATCCGGATGCTTTGGCACAAAAACCATACGTTCGCCGGCGAGCCGTTCGCCTATGTTCGTCAAACGAACGTCAGGTGGCGCATTACCGATGCGTTTCCCAACGACGGCGATCTGCTGAAATCGTTCCCGCCCGAAACCGAAATTGCAGAAACATACCGTTACAACGACAGTACATACGCTTCGCGCGATGCCGTGGGTGCCGGAATTTACCTGCGCCACGTGTGGGGAAAACTCGTTCCGACTTTCTATGCCGACCGCAACCCGATCATACCGCTTACGCCTATACTTATGTTTATTCACCCAAAAAACAAACCGTAGGTTTATGGGCAAGTACGCAGGATTACAGCCGTTCCGAAGCCGATTTGGCTCCGCCGCAAGGCAAATGGGATTATCGGGAAAGTCGCATCTTCGTAAACGATACCGAAATTGCGCCGCCCGTTTGGGAAAACACCCACACGGAAAAATCGAACGAAATAACGTTGAAAAACGAAAACTTCGCGGCTCGTCCGCCTATTTCGGTGGAACTGAACAAAGGCTGGAACAAAGTGCTGCTGAAACTTCCCGTCGGAAAATTCAGCACGCCCGAAGTTCGCCTGCAGAAATGGATGTTTACCTTTGTGTTTGTAACGCCGGACGGAAAAAACGCGGTGGAAGGATTGGTGTATAGTCCGGATAAAAAGAAGTAGGGAGACGATGCCTGTGGCTTCGTAAAAGAAATGGAAATGAAAAATATAATCATTTTTGCAACGAAAATAACGCTTTCGATATTTTTTATCGGAATCTTAATTTCGTGTGACAAAAATAAAGAAAAACAAATGAAAATTACGCTCAGTCAACTACCCACAACCGGCTTAACCGGCGATCTCGCCAAAGGCGTTTCCGCTTCGTATGCCGCGCATATTGATGGTAAGCTCATCGTTGCCGGCGGTGCCAATTTTCCCGGCAAACTGGGTTTTGAAGGCGGTTCCAAAGCTTTTTACAACGATATTATGCTGTATGATGCAGCAAAAAGCGAATGGAAACTCGCCGGACATTTGCCCGACTCATCAGCTTACGGCGTATCGGTTCCCGTCTCGGGCGGCGCGCTGTGGATTGGCGGAAACACGGCATCGAAATCACTTGCCAATTGCTACAAAGTGAGTCTGAAGGAAAATGATTCAGTTAAATTAGAGAATTTTCCCGCGCTTCCTGCAACAATGGACAATTTCGCCGGATGCGCGTTAGGCAATCTGATTTTCGTTGGCGGCGGTGTTGAAAATGGGAAACCGTCGAACAGTCTTTATTGCATAAATGCCGAAACAGATTCAGTGTGGACGAAACTTCCCGATTTCCCCGGGATACCGCGTGTACAGCCCGTTTTAGCAGCTATTGAAAAAGACGGTAAGAAATACGTGTATCTCATGGGTGGGTTTTTCGGTGGCAACGCGGACATGAAGCCTGCAATGGCTACCGAGGTACTTCGTTACGATGTCTCGGCACAAAAATGGGAAAAAGTCGGCGAACAAATCGCCCCCGAAACGCAAAAACCGTTCTCGTTGGGCGGCGCTGCGGCAATGCCGGTTGATGACCGATACATCCTGTGCATGGGCGGCGTGAACTACAATGTTTTTTTGGATGCCGTTACCACGCAATACAACATCGGAAACGATACCACAACCACCGACGAGGAGAAAAAACAAAAAAATCTCGATTTCTCAAAGAATTATATGACGCAGCCGGTTGAATTTTATGAATTCAACCCCGAATGTCGTATTTTTGACACAGCAACAGGAGAGTGGAAAACCATTGACGTTACACCCAATGCCGCTCGTGCGGGTGCAACGCTCGTTTTCAACGGCAAAGAGTTTTTTGCCGTTCAAGGCGAATTAAAGCCCGGTGTACGCTCGGCTGTAACAATGAAAGGCGAAATAAACTAACAACAAAATAAACAATCGTATGAAAAATAGTAAACACTATCCCTGGATTCTGGTGGGACTTCTCTGGTTTGTAGCGTTGCTCAATTACCTCGACCGGCAAATGCTCTCCACCATGCAATCGTCTATGCAGATAGATATCAAGGAACTGGCCATTGCCGAAAACTTCGGCCGTATCATGGGTATCTTCCTGTTGATCTACGGCCTGATGAGCCCCGTTGCCGGTATGATCGCCGACAGGATCAACCGTAAATGGCTCATTGTGGGCAGTTTGTTCGTTTGGTCGGCAGTTACGTACGGAATGGGTTACGCACAAACTTATGAGCAAGTTTATTGGTTGCGCGCCCTGATGGGCGTGAGTGAAGCTTTGTACCTTCCGACAGGTTTGGCAATGATTGCCGATTTTCATTCCTCGAAGACCCGATCGCTGGCTATCGGCGTGCACATGTCGGGTCTTTATACCGGACAAGCGCTCGGCGGATTCGGAGCAACCATAGCAGCCAATTACAGTTGGCAAACCGTTTTTCATTGGTTTGGAATCGTTGGGATTATTTATGCCGTCATCCTCATTTTTGCTTTGCGCGACAAGGAAGGCCATGCCGGAACAAAAGCGGCGAAACTGGTACCCGATTCTCAGAAGATCAAAAAAGAATCCTTTGGGAAATCCCTTGCGATTCTGTTCGGCACATTTTCGTTCTGGATCATGTTATTCTATTTTATGGCGCCAAGCTTCCCGGGTTGGGCAACCAAAAACTGGCTTCCGACATTGTTTTCCGAAAATCTGGGCGTTGAAATGGCAAAAGCAGGGCCAATGGCAACCATTTCCATCGCCATTGCATCGTTTATCGGGGTTCTCATTGGCGGCCCGTTGTCCGACCGATGGGTGCAGAAAAATATACGCGGAAGAATGTACACCAGCGCTATCGGGCTGTCATTAACCATCCCGTCGCTCATCCTGCTCGGGTTCGGCCACTCTTATGCCGGGCTGATAGGCGCAGCTATGCTTTTCGGGATCGGATTCGGGATGTTCGATACCAATAACATGCCCATTCTCTGTCAGATCGTACCCGAAAAATATCGGGCTTCGGCCTACGGGTTTATGAACATGATGGGCGTTTTTGCGGGATATGCCGTAACACTGATACTTGGCAGTTCTACCGATGCGGGCAATTTGGGAGCCGATTTCAGCAAATTGGCCATTGTGGTGCTGGCGGCCGTTATCCTGATGCTCGTTTTCCTGAAACCGAAAAAAGAACTTACATACACAAAAGAGTAGACCCATAAATCCTTTAAAGGTGACTTGGCAAAACACGATCTCATTCAATTTAAAATAAAGAAATATGGAAAAAATTAAAGGACTTTTAGTCGCACCGTTTACTCCTTTCGACGACAAAGGAGAAGTTAATTTCTCGCCGATAGCCGATTATGCGAATATGCTGCAAAAAAACGGCCTGATTGGTGTGTTTATCAACGGTTCATCGGGCGAAGGCTATATGCTGACGGTGGAAGAACGCATGCAGCTTGCCGAAAAATGGATGGAAGTTGCACCAAAAGATTTCAAGATTATCGTTCATGTGGGCGCGACCTGCATCAAAGACAGTTATAAACTGGCGCAACATGCGCAGGAAATCGGCGCTTACGGTACAGGCGCAATGGCCTCTCCGTTTCCCAAAGTGGGACGTGTGGAAGAATTGGTGAAATATTGTGAAGAGATTGCCGCCGGAGCGCCCGATCTGCCGTTCTATTTTTATCACATTCCGGCGCTTAACGGGGTTTTCCTTCCCATGGTGCCGTTTTTGGAGGCTGCCGATGGCAGAATACCGAACCTTGCGGGGATAAAATATACGTTTGAAAGCCTTTACGAGTACAACCAGTGCATGCTGTACAAAAACGGCAAATTCGATATGCTGCACGGGCAGGACGAAACTATTTTGTCTGCTTTGCCGATGGGTGGCGCTCAGGGCGGCATCAGCGGCACCGGAAACTACATCGGGAAATCGCTGGTGGCCGTTATTGACGAATACAACAATGGAAACATTGAAAAGGCGCGCGATCATCAGAATTTTGCGCAAGCCGTAATTAACGTGATCGCAAAATACAGGGGAAATATCGTAGCGGGAAAACGTATCATGAAGCTTATGGGCTTAGACCTCGGCCCCAACCGCACGCCCTTCCGCACCATTACCGATGAAGAAGAAACGGTTATCCGTAAAGAACTGGAAGCAATCGGTTTTTTTGAAAAATGCAATAAGATGTAGAGAAAACAAGGCTTCGCCTTCTCAATTGAATCGGGATGCCCTGGCTTTCGTATTTTTCTCACGAAGCCAGGGCATCATCTCCCGATTCTACAATCTTCCGTTTTTTATTTCCTCCACAATTTCGGGATTCAGCAAAGTGGTAACATCACCGAAGTCATAATCGTCGCCTTCGGCTATCTTTCTTAAAATACGGCGCATGATCTTTCCCGAACGGGTTTTCGGTAATCCGCTAACGAACTGAATTTTATCGAGTTTGGCAATTGCCCCGATCTGATCGGAGATCAGTTGATTGATCTCTTTGATCATATTCTCTTTCACACGCCATTCGCCGGTTTCCTTGATCACCACAAAACCGTATAGCGCATTTCCTTTGATGTCGTGCGTATAGCCCACAATGGCGCTTTCGGCTACAAACTGGTGCTCGTTGATCACATCTTCGATTGGCGCTGTGCCCAGGTTATGACCGGAGACAATGATCACATCGTCCACACGGCCGGTAATGCGGTAATAGCCCACCTCATCGCGAAGCGCGCCATCGCCCGAGAAATATTTTCCGGGGAAAGTGCTGAAATACGTATCAATATAACGCTGATGGTCACCCCATATTGTTCGTGCAATGGAAGGCCATGGAAATTCGATGCAAAGATTTCCGATTTTCTGATTTCCTTCAATCTCATTGCGCAATTCGTCCATCAGCACCGGTTTAATTCCCGGAAACGGTAACGAAGCGTACGTAGGTTTGGTGGGCGTGACGAACGGAATAGCCGATATCAGAATTCCGCCGGTTTCGGTTTGCCACCAGGTATCTACCAACGGGCATTTTTTTCCGCCCACGTGATCGTTGTACCAGTGCCATGCTTCTTCGTTGATGGGTTCTCCTACGGAGCCGATGACTTTTAACGAATCCAACTGAAATTTCTGCACATACTCAATCTTCTCTTTTGCCAACGAACGAATGGCTGTGGGCGCGGTATAAAATTGATTCACTTTATGCTTTTCAATCACTTCCCAGAAACGGCTGTGCGTCGGATAAGAAGGTATCCCTTCAAAAATAATGGTAGTTGCCCCGTTCAGCAACGGGCCGTAGATAATATAGGAATGGCCGGTGATCCAGCCGATGTCAGCGGTACACCAATACACATCGTTTGCCTGATAGTTGAAAATATTTTTAAACGTATATCCGGTGTAAACCATGTATCCCGCCGTGGTGTGGAGCATGCCTTTGGGTTTGCCGGTTGAACCGGAAGTATAAAGGATAAGCAACGGTTCTTCGGCGTCCATTGTTTCGGCGCAACTTGTTGCCTCGGCGTCATCCAATAACGGTTGTAGCCAAAAATCACGATCCTGCTGCATGTTAATCTCCTGGTTGGTGCGTTTTACGACCAAAACCTTTTCCACGCTCGGGGAGTTTTTCAGCGCCTCGTCGGCGATATTTTTCAAATCAACCGTCTTGGTTCCCCTGAATCCCCCATCGGCTGTGATGAGCATTTTGGATGTTGAGTCGTTGATGCGTGTCGAAAGCGCATTTGCCGAAAACCCGCCAAACACTACCGAATGTATCGCGCCGATGCGTGCACAGGCCAGCACGCTAAATGCCAGTTCCGGGATCATAGGCAAATAAATGCAAACCCTGTCGCCTTTCTGAACTCCCTGCTCCCGCAACACATTTGCCATTTTGGAAACCTCGGCGTACAACTGATTATAGGTGTACGATCTGGAAGGTTCGCCGGGATCGTTCGGTTCGAAAATAATGGCATTTTTATCTCCATTATTAGCCAAATGACGATCAATACAATTTTTGGTAATGTTTAATTTTGCGTTCCTGAACCAGGTAAATTCGGCTTTCTGCATGTCGTATTCCAGCACTTTGTCCCATTTCTGAAACCAGGTGAAATTATTTTCGGCGATTTTCGCCCAAAATTTTCTCGGCTTTTTGATTGACTTTTTGTAAACTTTGAAATACTGCTCCAAGGATTTAATGGAATAACTACTCATAATCTTTTACTGTGTTTTGTTAATGCTATAAAAGAATAAAAATAGGGCTGCATGTTTCTTTTTGAAACAAAACAACACCGTTTACTTACACCTTAAAATCATTTTAACGCATTTCTGTTATCATTGTTCAAATTTTTGCAAAAAAATAGCGGCAAACCGGAAAGTTTGCCGCTATTGGTATTGAAAACAAATGTGGTTTAATCAAACATCTTTTTAAACTTGTTGAAAACGCTCTTCTTTGTGGTTGGCGAGGGCACAAAATTGGGCGATTTCTCCATATCTTCGATCAGTTTCTTTTCCTTATCGTTCAGGTTTTCGGGAACATACACGTTGACGTTAATCAACTCGTCACCTTTGCCGAAACCGTTCACTGACGGTAATCCCTTATTGCGCAAGCGCAATACTTTGCCCGGTTGTGTGCCCGGATCAATCTTCACTTTGGCTACGCCGTCAATGGTTGGCACTTCCACTGTTCCGCCCAGGGCAGCCGTGGGGAAACTCAGGAAAAGGTTGTAAATAACGTCGTTTTGGTCGCGGATCAGGTTCGGATCTTCTTCTTCTTCGATCACGATAAGCAAATCGCCGTTCACACCGCCTCTGCGCGCCGCATTGCCCCGCCCTTGCATGGAAAGCTGCATTCCTTCGGCTACGCCGGCGGGAATTTTGATGGGAATGACCTCTTCTTCACGCACGATGCCTTCACCATTGCAATGCGGGCATTTTTTAGTTATGGTTTTACCTTCGCCGTGGCAAGACGGACATGTTGTGGTGGTCTGCATTTGCCCCAGGATGGTATTCATCACCTTGGTAACCACACCCGATCCACGGCATGTATCGCACGTTGTGGTGGACGTTCCGTTTTCCGAACCGTTTCCCTGACAATGCGAACAGTTGACATATTTTTTTACTTTTATCTTTTTCTCAACGCCGTTGAGAATTTCTTTCAGTGTAAGTTTCACTTTTACCCGAAGATCGGAACCACGGTTAACCCGACGCCCGCGGCCTCCGCCGCCAAAACCGCCGAAACCGCCAAAATGCCCGCCGAAGATATCGCCGAATTGCGAGAAAATATCTTCCATAGACATCCCGCCGCCGAAGCCGCCGCCGGCTGCGCCGCCCATGCCGGCATGCCCGAACTGGTCGTAACGCGCGCGTTTGTTTTGGTCGCTGAGCACTTCGTAAGCTTCCGCAGCTTCCTTAAATTTTTCTTCGGCCTGATGGTCGCCGGGATTTTTATCGGGATGATACTGAATGGCTTTTTTGCGATACGCTTTCTTTATCTCTTCCACGGTAGCTGTTCGCGTAACCTCCAGCACTTCGTAATAGTCTCTTTTTTGTGCCATCTTTTATTCGCCTACAATTACTTTTGGGAATCGGATAATCTTGTCATTCAGCATATAACCTTTTTGAATACAATCAATTACCTTACCCGATTGCGATTTATCCTGAACAGGAACCGTGGTTATCGCCTCAAATTTTTCAGGATCGAACTGTTCGCCGATGGTCTTAATTTCTTTTACGCCGTTTTGCTGCAGAAAAGTAACGAATTTCGCGTAAATCAGGTCCAAACCTTCCAATATAGCGTCTTTCTCTTCGGCTTCGTGCAAGGCGCCCAAAGCACGTCCAAAATCGTCCACCAGAGGAATGATATCGGTCAGCACTCTTTCACCGGCGCTTTTTATGATATCGGCCTTCTCTTTCATCGTGCGTTTGCGATAATTGTCGAATTCGGCATGCAAACGGAGGTGACTGTCGTTTAATTCGTTGTATTTTTCTACCAGTTCATCGCATCCGGCACTTTCAGCCTCTTCGCCGGCTGACAAAATGTCGTCTGTGTCGTTCACCTCATCCATATCGTCGGGCAAGTTTACCTCATCCGGCTCAGCATTCGCGTTTTCGGTATGAGGGTATTTTTTATTGTTTTTTTCCATAAGTCTTGTTTTAATAACGTACAATCCATAAGCTTCCATCAAGGAATCGCCTAAAATGAACTTGCACGCTTCATCTATAGCAAATAGCTTGCCAAAAACGTAAAAAAACGAAAAAACAGCAATTAACAGGCAGAATTAAAGGAAAAGCTCGCACCAATAATCAAATTTTTCGACCTGATGCCAACCATGCCGCGACAAACTCTGGCGAATTTTTTTTAACGGTTTTTCTTTATTGAGGCTCGATTTGGAATAAAACTTATCGGCAAAACAGATGATTTGCTCTTCCATGCTCACCGGCAGCATATCGCGATGCGGGATGGGTAGTTTTCGTTGAATAATGGTATCGAGACTGATGCCTGTTCCTGTATGCCGCTCGCACACGAGGCCGTGCCGGGGATAACCTTCGTTCGTGAGGATTTCGCGCCCAAGATAACCGTGACAAATATACGGATACTGCCCGTGGCAGGCTATGTGGGGCGCTCTGGTCATAAAAATGCCGATGTCGTGCAGCAAAGCGGCTTCTTCCAGGAAATGGACATCAATGGCCAGTTCGGGATGTTTTTGGGCAATGGAGATAGCTTTATTGGTTACATCGGTTACATGCGACCAATAAATATCGTACAGTTTGGTTCCTTCTTTATAATATTTATCAATAATTGTTTTCGGATTCATTTACAACCGATTTTTTCGCCAAATACTGATTTACAAAGGTATAACATATTTTTTCAGGGCTGTATCGAGCAACGATTTGGGCACAGCCGCCTGAACTTCGCTTTTGATGATGCCCAACATGCGTTCACGCAAATATTCTTTCCGGGTGATCAGGCTTATTTCGCGTACCGGCGTGCTGTTTCTGAAAGGACGCACTTTCTTTTTTTGTTCGTCGCTTAAGTGTTCCAGCGCCATTTCGGGTATAACCGTCAATCCCTCATTGGCATCCACAATATTGATCAATGTGTCTATACTACCTGCCTCGAAAGTGAAAATAGATTGCGAATTTCTTCGCTTTTTCAAATTGCATAAATGCAATATTTGCGTGCGGAAACAGTGTACTTCGTCCAACAGCCAGAGTTTTGAAGTGTTCAAATCATTCTCGTCGAGCGCTGTTTTGGCATACAGCGCCGTTTCCCGCGGTGATACGTAGGCAAAGAAACGCTCGTAATAGAGCGGATGTTCCACAATTTGTTCATCGTTGAGCGGCGTAGCCAAAACCCCTCCGTCAAGAGTTCCTCTTGATAGATTGTGAAGGATTTGGGTTGTGGTTAATTCCGATATAACAACCTTAATATCATAGTGATTTGCATTGTGCACTTCCATGAGCCTCGGGAGCAGGTAGGGCGAAATGGTTGGAATGATCCCTAATCTGAAAACGCCCTTCACCACACCTTTCTGTTCATCAATGATCTCTTTTATCTGATTCACCTGGGCAACAGCGATACGCGCCTGATTGATGATCCGTTCGCCAATCTCCGTAGGTTGCACGGGCAGTTGCGTTCGATCGAAAATCTTCACGCCAAGTTCATCTTCCAGTTTTTGGATCATCATGCTCAACGTGGGCTGAGTTACGAAAGAGGCTTCGGCCGCCTTGGAAAAATGACGGTGGTTGTCCACCGCTATAATGTATTCTAATTGCTGAATGTTCATAAAATCAGGTATGTGATATGATGTGTGGGGCTTGAGTATGATAGCAATATTTTTTTGCCAAACTCTCAGAACTCAGAACTCGGAACTCAGAACTCGAAACCCGTAACTCGTTTCTAACTGTAATTTGAAAAATATTTCATGAATTGCACACGCTCGTACAACGAAGGACTGGCGATATTTGCGTAATTCAACTTGCCTTTGAATCCCGAAATGGTTTGGTAATTATGTTGTTCCATCCATTCTTCGATGCACGTGAGCATGTTGCCCACGGTACCTAATCCGTCCTGATACAGAACGCTGCATAACTCAATGGCGCTTGCGCCGGCCAGAATGCCCTTTACCGCATCTTCCCACGAATGAACGCCATAAGAACAGGCAATGTCAAAATCGGGCACGGTACCCGAAACGATAGCCGTCCAGCGTAGCGTGTCGCTGAAATCCGAAGGATTACTGAAAACCGGACCGGAGATAATCTCCAGTTTTTCGAGATCGAAATCGAGTTGATAAAACCGGTTAAACAACACAGCACCGTTGGTACCCAAAGCTTTCAGCTTTTCGATCACACCCGGCAAGTTGCTGATGTTCTTAGCCATTTTCACCACAACGGGAATGCGGATAACCTTTTTCAATTCGCGAACAATTTGCTGATAGGACTGCTCCAGATAGTTATCGCCAAACTCGCCGGCGTTGAGCAGAAAAACGTTGAGCTCGATGGCATCGGCTCCGGCATCTTCGATGCTTTTGGCAAAATCCGTCCACCGCGTGAGTTTATAGCAGTTGATACTTGCTATAATGGGAATGTTACACTCCGCTTTGGCGGAACGGATCAGGTCGAGGTACTTCTCCACGTGGTTCATTTCCACATACGCGTTAATGTAGTCGGCTGCTTCCGGGTAGTCGGAGGTCATTGTCAACTTTTCGGAATGATTTTCTATCTGTTCTTCAAACAACGATTTCAGTACAACTGCCGCCACTCCTGCTCTTTCCAGTTCTTTAATCTTACTCAGTGAGTTTGTTAAGCCGCTGCTCGCAGCTACTAACGGATTTTTTAGCGTTAAGCCTGCAAATTTAGTTTGTAAATTGACCATTTTCGGGGTTATTTTTTCGGGTTCAACAACGTGACAAAAATACTATTTTTTTATCAATAAAAATAATTAAAAACCAAAGAGTATTGAGAAAACTAATATTGATCATCCGTATTACTGTCCTGAATCAATTGCCATGTTCCTTTAGGACGTGGTTTTGGAGACATAGGCTGACAGGCTTTAGCCGAAATTTATAATAATCTTGGGCTAAAGTCCATATTTCAGACACAATGCATCCACGATTTAAACAGGCTGTATAAAAATGAAAATTAGGTGTCTTTTTGTCACTCTGAACGCAGCTTTGCGGAGTGAAGAGTATATAATTTATGACAAATAAGATTCCTCCTATCGTCGGAATGACAAATTGATACTGTTGCGATGTTTTTTACACAGCCTGTAAAAGTCGTGGCATTGGATAAAACTATATCGGACGCTTTGCGGATAAACAAAAATTAATTACACGAACTGACTCCGGATATCATCGCGTTCCGAATATCAACGTTCCCACGCGGATCATAGTACTCCCTTCTTCCACCGCGATGCGAAAATCGTCTGACATTCCCATGGATATTTCCCTGAAAGCGGGATCGTTGAGGAAATAACGCTCCTTAAATTCGTCGAAAAGCGATTTCAACAACCGAAATTCACGACGAATTTTGCCCTCATCGTCCGTAAACGTGGCCATACCCATCACGCCGGCCAGTTGAACATGGGTGTGCTGCCGCCATGTGCCTCCGGCAAGAAATTGACGACATTCGTCGGGCGAAAAGCCCGATTTCGTATCTTCGTCGGCGATGTGTATTTGCAGTAAACACGGGATTTTCCGGTTATTCGCCGATGCGTGTTTTTCTATTTCGCGCATCAGTTTGTCGCTGTCTAAACTGTGTATCAGGCTCACGAACGGCGCAAGATTCTTCACCTTATTTCGTTGCAAATTACCGATAAAATGCCACTCAATATCTGCCGGCAACATTTCGTATTTTTCGACGAGCTCCTGCACGCGGCTTTCGCCGAAAATGCGTTGTCCGTCATCATACGCTTCGCGTATCATATCGGCCGGATGAAATTTGGAAACGGCCACAATCTTCACTTCGGCTGGAACCGTTTCGCGCAATTTATCGATTTTTGCTTTTATGCTCATGCCGCGGATTCTTTTTTGGCATCGGCCGAATAGGGAAAAGTATCCATGATGGGTGTTTCATTTATCGCCGCAATCACGTAATCAATCATGGTTTTCTTCATTTCTTTTTCCACAATTTCAACCGCTTCCTTCAGTTCCGAGGCCTGTATGAGCATGTTAATAGCCGTTTTCTTTTCCGAACCGCTTTTTTCGTCGAGCGTAATGAAATAAAGCTTCGCTTTGTAATAGCGGTCACCGGATTCGTTGAAAAACGTTTCGGTATATTTCACCCGTTTGATATCGGAAATGGTGAACTCGCCCGAGATAAACGGTTTTATTTCTTCAATAATCCTGCTTTCGGCTTCGGTAAACGATAAAGCGTCCACCAGATACGGTTCGGTAACTGTTTTCTGCATGCCCGACTCCAGCATTTTATCGTAACGCACTTTGCATTCAAACCAATTGTACATTGCTGTTTTCTTTAAATTATCTTATTTTCGATTTTCGTGCAAAGGTACAAAATTCCTAAATTCTCCGCGGCAGGAAACCGATTAGTTAAGAAAAAAATGATATTTTTGTACCTGATACAAAAAACAGGGATCATCATCTTCTTCATTTGCTGATAATTATTATGATTGGGACACTGGTAAATACGGTAGCCGTTGCCGCCGGCGGCATGATTGGTTTAGTGCTTAAGAAAAATATGCCCGAAAGAGTGACGACAATCTATTTTCAGGCTATAGGCCTTTTTACGCTGGCTATTGGTATGTCCATGGCGGTGAAAATGGAAGATATTCTGATTGTGGTGGCCAGTTTGGCGATTGGTTCGCTGTTGGGTGAATGGATGAATATCGAAAAAGGAGCCACCGGAATGAGCGTTTACCTGAAGAAAAAATTTCGCGTAGGAAACGAAAAGTTTTCCGAAGGGTTGATTACGGCGTTCCTGCTGTTCTGCGTGGGTTCCATGACCATCTTAGGCACTATTCAGGAAGGAACGGGCGGTTCTCCCGATTTGCTTTACACGAAATCGCTGATGGATTTCTTTTCAGCCATTTTATTGGCGTCTGCATTTGGTTTCGGCGTTGTGGTTTCGGCCGTGCCGTTGCTCATTTTTCAGGGAGCGCTAACACTGCTGGCGATGTATGCCGGTTCGTTTTTCACCGATGAGATCATTCTCGGCCTTACCAGCGTGGGCGGAGTACTTCTCGTAGGACTGGGTATCAACATCCTCGAAATAAAAAAACTCCGTATCATGAATATGCTGCCGGCTCTTGTGGTGGTGGTTTTGTTGCTATGGATATTTAAATGATCAGCATGAGTTTAGCCACCGGAAGTAGAGGAAAAGAACAGCAAAAACAAAAAAAGTGAAAAGAAAAGACGAAAAACTCGGATTGTGGTTGCTGGTTTTTGTCGGCCTCGGTTCAATGATCGGTTCCGGTATCTTCAATTCACCTAAAGACCTGATTAGCGTTGCCAACCCCAAAGGAGCCATTTTCACCTGGCTTATCGGTGGGTTTGGGGCCCTTATGCTTGCGTTTGTATTTATTTACCTCAACTTTCGGAAGCCGCACCTTAAAAGCGGCATTTTTGCTTACGCCAAAGATGGTTTTGGCGACTACATGGGCTTTAACTCGGCGTGGGGATACTGGTCGGTGGGTTGGCTGGGAAACGTAAGCTATTTTGCGCTCTTTTTCAAGACATTAAACGATCTGCTGGGCAAAAATGCACTCTCTCCGCTCACTTGTTTTATACTGGCATCCGTTATTTTGTGGATTTTTTATGCCGTTGTAGCAGCGGGTGTGCGCGAGGGCGCAATCACCAACTTTATCGTAACCGTGGCCAAGCTGCTTCCTATTCTATTGGTTATTTTTGTTGGTTTCTCGCTCGTTAATCCCGATATTTTCAATGTCCCCGACTGGAAAAACACCCTTGCCGCAACCGGCGGCGCTACCACGCCCGGACTGCAAATAAAGGATGCGATGGCTGTAGTGCTATGGTGTTTCGTGGGTGTAGAAGCGGCGTCGGTATTATCGGGCAGGGCAAGAAATCAGCGAACGGTACAGCGGGCAACGCTGATCTCTGTTATCACTGTCTTGGGGATTTACATGTTACTCACGTTCATTTCCATGGCGGCCGTTCCGGCCGGAGAACTTCGGCAATCGGACACGCCGTTGGCTCTGGTACTCGAAAAAACGTCAATCGGAATGACCGGCGCCATCGTCGTGAAGCTCGGGATCATGGTTTCCGTTATGGGTGCAAGCCTTTCGTGGATTCTCCTTTCGGTGGAGACCATGTATGCTGCCGCACGAGACGGCGTGATGCCGAAGCTGCTGGCAAAAGAAAATAAAAACGGAACGCCGGTGAATGCACTGCTCCTCACACAAATTTTCACTCAGCTTTTTCTGGTTTCCATCCTGTCGCCGAACATGAACAGGACGTATCTCATGGCTATAACCGCAGCCACGTCGCTGGTGCTTATCCCTTATTTTCTTTCGTCGCTTTATGCCATGAAGGTTGCCACAAAAAACAAATCGGGAGAAAATCCCCTTTACATCATTGTCGCAGTGTTGGGAACCGTTTACTCGCTCTACGTTATTTATGCCGTCGGCATAAAATACCTCTTTTTGTCCATTCTATTTTACGCCATTGGCGCTTTTGTTTTCCTGAAAGGAAGACACGAACAAAAACAAAAGCCCAAACACTGGGAGTGGGCTTTTATGTTGGCATTGATTGCTTCAGCAACTGTTCTTACCGTTTTAGTTCTCAATGGAACTGTTCAATTGTAAACAATTGTTATTCTATAGATATTCAGTTGATATTTGATGGATATTAGTTGTGGCGTTAAATGGTTCAACGCAACAACGAATATCGCGAAGCAAATTACTATCGAATTACAACCGAATTACCTGTTAATCGTATATCGTACCGTTGCTCCCAAACGCACCGGATAGCCTCTTTGCACGTATGCATTCTCTTTTCCCGTCATATCCGATGCCTTGAAATAGAATGAATTGTATTTTTTATCGAAGATGTTCTTTCCCCAAATCTCGAAAGCAAAAGAGCCTTTTTCGGCAGTAACACTGGCATTGGTCAACCCGTAAAACGGTTGGTAAACCGAATTATCTTCCGTCCAGTAAATTTTTCCGGCACCCGTATATTGCATATTGGCAATCAACCGGTTGAGAAATGAACCGTATTTGAAATTATAAACGTAACTCGCGCCGATACTCAGCGTATGCTGCGGAGCAAACGGAATATAGTTTCCGGAATAATCCACAGAAACCGTTTTTCCGTTTTCTTTTTTTTCAGTCAGATAATTTTTAAACTTGGCATCGGCAAAACCGTATTCGGTAAACAAGGTAAAATTGTCGGTGGGATTGTATCGCATACTCAATTCAACTCCTTTGCTATCCGATTTTCCGGCATTGGTAACGATGCGTCCGGCCGTTCCCTGATCCACCAACTGAATAATTTGAATATTATCCACTTGAGTGTAGAACAACGCAAATGTTGTAGAGAGTCTTCTTCCGAACATTTCGCAACGTCCTCCCAGTTCATAAGTCCAGCTTACTTCGGGGTCATACGAAAGTTGCTCTTCAAGTGTAGGCGTTTGCACGGTAGTTGTGGGTGCTGCAGGAGCAGTACCTCCTCCGGGACGCGGCGGCATCATCTTCATGGCATTTCGCATCAACGATTCCATTAACGCGTTTTGAAGCAACTTAGAAAATGCCTGTTCATTGTATCCTCCTGTTTTATACCCTTTTGATGCCGAGAGATAGACAAAAGCAGTTTCAACAGGTTGGTACTTCAACGCTAATTTGGGCAGTATTTGTCCGAAATCTTTGCTGAAAGCGCCTTGCATAATGGTATCTCCGTTTACGGGTATGCCCGGAACGGTAGGCGGCGCTTGTTTGAAACGAAGCTCAATGTCGGCACCCTTACTTTCGGTGAAATAATCTATTTCAGCATGTTCGTAATCAAAGCGGATACCGGCAGTTCCCGACAAACCTTTTAATCCAAAAATATCGTTCAATGTAGATTGATGGAACAAAGCCAAACCTCTCGACGGTTTTTTGTAAATTCCGGGAAGATCAATCCGGTCCGTTGTATATTCCATCGCAACAGGAATATTCGGATTATTGGCAAGTGCATCAAAAACCGATTGCAGTCCGACGATCCCATCCTTTTTAATGGCAACCGGCGTATCAATGGTGCGGTGATCGTAAAATCCGAAAAGTCCCAATACCCATCGGTATTTATTTTGTGTTTCCGACTTCAGTGTTATTTCCTGACTTACAGAATGCTGCGTTTGCTGTTGGCGGATTGAGAAAACCGATAGCGGCGTGTAATCCTGATCCATTTTCATGTCGTCTTTCAAAAACTGATATCCGGTTGTAGAGTTAAGGCTGAAACCGTTGCCCAGGTACCGAAGCGAAAGTCCGTTCGTCACCAAATGCCGTTTGTACGATGATGGTTCGTTAAAATTCACCGCCGTGGAATCTTCGTGCATATACGGAAACGCTCCTCCGTTCACGTAATCGTAGTTCCCGAAAAGCAACGCTTTGAAGCTCGGCGTGACCTCCCATTCCATTTTTATTTTACCTCCGGCATTTTCGGAAGCATCAACGTTTTTTCCGGTATAATTATTGATGAAATATCCATTATCTCGCTGATAATATGCGGCAACCGATAAACCGAAATTATCGGACAACTTACTGTAATTGGATCCTTTTACGGAAAACTGGCCGTAATTTCCGCCGCTAAGCGTGAACGACGTGCCCTGAAACGACAACGGCGAAAGCGTGTAAATATTCACAATCCCGCCAATGGCATTCCGGCCGTAAAGCGTTCCCTGCGCTCCGCGCAAAACCTCAACGCGCTGGATGTCCTGAAATTCAAAATCGAATGCCGACGGGTTAAAACTCGGCACATTATCCACATACAAACTCACGGTTTGAGAACCCAACCTTGCCCCAATACCGCGTATGTAGATGGGTGTGGAAACTTTAGAGCCGTAAGACGGAATAAAAAGGTTCGGAATAACGCCGCTTAATTCCGGCAACGAACTTATCTGACTGTTATCAAGCTGTTTGGGAGAAATAACCGAAACTGCCGTAGGCAAATTTTTCAACTGATTGGTTTCTTTCACAGAAGAACTTACCACCACCTCATCCAGGTAGTACACCTTTAGGGTATCTTTGGGGTTATCTTTTTTTTCGGGTTTTATATCGGCGGAGTAAGAAATAAATATTTGGCTGATGGCCCATAAAACAATAATTAATCTTTTCATCGGGTTAAATCTATTTTGTTAAAAGTACATGACAAAGTAACGCGATATACCAAAGCGAATCAATCACCACAAATAGTGATTTTTTTCGATTTATTTGGACAAAATCACCAAAAAAGGCTGCTTTTTTGAAAATAGTTGGGTTTTGGTGCAACATTTTTGCGTTTTTTTCATCTATAATAATAAGAAGCTATGTTGTCTTATTTTTAGTCGAAGAACTCGTATGAAAAGAATCGTATTGAAAACGTACGGAAAATTTATCGCCTTTTTGCTTGGTATTGTAGGCTTTGCCGCAGGATGCGACGAACCGATGGATGAATACGGTGTGCCCTCGGCCGATTTCCGGGCAAGCGGCGCGGTGATAAGCAGTGAAACCAAAGACCCCGTACCCAATATCCGCATTGTGGGAAAAGAAAAATTCAGTAACATCTCCGATACGTCGTTTACCGACGCTCAAGGCAAATACCAGTTGGACATGAAGCGGATAACGGGATTTCCCATTCAACTGTTCGCCGAAGATATTGATGGTGAAAAAAACGGAACCTACTCACCGGATTCATTGACGGTGGAATGGTCTGATGTAACGCAGATCGTTCCGAGAGACGGATGGTACGCGGGAACTTTCGAGAAAAAAGACGCGAATTTCGCGCTGAAATATCCGAAACCTGAAGCTATGTATGGAACTTTTTCGGCTGAATACAGAAAAATGAACGAAGAGAATAATTGATGAAAAGACGTATCTTAAAATATTACGACAAAATGATCATTGCAACCTTGTTGAGTATTTTCGCCCTTATCGGTTGCTGCCGCAAAATATACTCCGAAAAAAAAGCGAACAAAACGGAACAAGCAACCGACACCATCCGGATCAATAAAAAAATTACCGACCGGGAAGTTATCGCTATGTATGGCGTGAGGCCGACGCAAGAAGTTAAGTAAAAAACAATTAATTCACGGTATGGACGTTAAAAAGAAAATCCTTCTTTCGCTGTATCAGGAGCATAAGAAAACGCAAACACAATTGCATGAACTCACCTACTTGTTTTGGGAGTGCACGTTGCGTTGCAATTTTAATTGCGTTCATTGCGGCAGCGACTGCACCAAAGAGGCTGTTGTGCCCGACATGCCCATAGAAGACTTTTTAAAAGTTCTGGAAGATATTCGCCCGCACGTAAACCCGAATAAAACGATGATCGTACTTTCGGGAGGCGAACCGCTGGTACGGAAGGATCTGGAAGAATGCGGCAAAGCCATGTACGACATGGGTTACCCGTGGGGATTTGTGACCAACGGCTGGAGATTATCGCAAGAACGGCTGGATAATTTGCTGAAAGCAGGCTTGCGTTCGGTAACCGTGAGCCTCGACGGATATTCCGAAGAAACGCACGAGTGGTTTCGCGGCAAACAAGGATCGTGGCTCCGAGCCATCAACGCCATATCGCGTGTGGCTTCCACGCCCGATTTGGTGAACGACGTGGTTACCTGTGTAAACAAAAAGAACATTGGGGAATTACCCAAGATCAAAAACCTCTTAATTACGCTGGGCGTAAAACAATGGCGGCTTTTCACCGTTTTCCCGAAGGGAAGGGCTAAAGATAACCCGCTGCTGAAACTGTCGGTTGAAGAGTTCTCTGCGATGATGGATTTTATTCGCGAAACGCGTCGCGAAGGTAAAATAAACGCCTCCTACGGATGTGAGGGATTTTTGGGCGATTACGAACTGGAAGTGCGCGACGCGCCGTTCTTTTGTCAGGCCGGCGTGCATATCGCATCGGTGCTGGCCAACGGCGACATTAGCGCGTGCCCAAGCCTGCGCGGCGATTATATTCAGGGAAATATTTACCAGGACGATTTCTGGACGGTTTGGAACACGCGTTACGAGATTATGCGCGACCGCTCATGGACAAAAACCGGCAAATGCGCATCGTGCAAATCCTACAAATACTGCCAGGGAAACGGGCTGCACCTTCGCGACGAAAAAACGGGCGAACTGCTGCACTGTCATTTAGAGATGATGGGAAAACAACAACCCGAAATCAGAAAGAGAAGCGTTTTATCCAAAGTTGCCGGATTTTTTACTTAATCGTCAAACCTTGTTTAGAAACACGGATATGAAAGTCAAATTCATATTATTCATATTAATCCTTATACTCTCAAGTTGTGAAAAGAATGAAACACAAGAGTTCGATTTCGAATATACAGAATTGAACGACATAAAATTGAAATTCTCAAAATCAAGTTATTTTATTCTAACTGCTGATGAAATTTCCGGTAGAGCGAAAGAGTTAGAGTTATCAAGATCAAAAGAAAAAGGCGAAATCATATCATATTCCTCACGCAATAATCTTTCTTTTTATGTCTATGGTAATAAGCGCATTGTAAACAAATCCGATTATTTGTCCGAAATATATTATACTGAAGAAGGATCATCTATCATCATTTTACCCCGTTTGATAGTTTTTTTAAAAAACAGTCATCAAATTGATAATATAATTACCGACTATAAAGATTTGCTTACTTCGGAAGAACAAATTAATAATCAGAAATATATCTTTAAATGCAATGTGAGCAAATCTGAAGAAATGATTCAAATAGTAAATACCATAAGCAATAAAAATGGTGTTGATTGGTGTGAACCTGATATGCTTATGGATCTTAAGACCTTTGATCAATATTAAATTCAACTATTTTTCATCGTTACAAAGTCCAAAAACAAAATTTCACTCGGATTTTAATTCTAAAAATCGAAAAAATGAAAAAAATCATCGTTCTGCTGGCTTTTGCGGTATCGTTTGTTTTCTTTTGGTCCTGTTCAACACTCACTCCGCGCTACATTCATTCACCCGCGTCCCATACACCGGCTTATCTGAAGAACAAAGGTGACAGCAAAGTATCGGCCAACCTGGCTTTTTCAGTCGAAGAACATTTAAACAACAGTTTTTTATTTCCGGATAACAAAACCACAAGCAGCACCATCGGGGTGGATGTAAACACCGCCTATGCTTTCACAGATTGGCTTATGATGACCGCAGGCGGATATTATAAGCACGAAACCGACATCAATAACACCAACGATATCTTAGACACGTGGACCGATAGTAAGACAACCTATGCCCGAAAGGCTTTCGATGTAGGCATAGGTCTTCTCATCCCTATCACGCAAACGCGCGATATTTTGTTTAATCCGATAATCGGTATAAATTTCGGGAAAACGAGTTCCGAAATGTTTAACATCTCCGACTCCATATCCGATAACCGACGCTTTTATCTCAACGGAAACACAAAAGAATATTATCTTAGTCCAAATTTTAATTTTGAGTTAAGTAAAAACCAAAAAATAAGCATATCGCCCCGCTTTTCTTTATTAAAGTTCGATAACATAGAGAATAGCTACCCGCAGCAAATAATTGACAGGTTAAACCTCAACGCGTTAGAAAAAAACCACTTCTTTTTCTCGCCGTCGCTCTTCTATCAGATGGGATTCGATAATATTGATTGGCTGAAACTGGATGTGGGCTTGTCTTTTTCCACACGGATGAATAACGATGACAACTTCATGTATCTGAAAACGCGAGCGTTCCAACTGTCGTCAGGCATCTCCGTTTATTTTTAAATCGAACACAAGATATTCTTTTGTTGTTATAGAAAAAACGAAAACTGAGAATGAAAAAAGCATTACTAATTGTAGATGTTCAGAATGATTTTTGTCCGGGAGGCGCGCTGGGAGTAAAAGACGGCGATAGTGTAGTTCCGGTGATAAACAGCATCATTGATAAATTCGACATCGTGCTGGCTTCGCAAGACTGGCACCCGGCCGATTCCGTCCATTTTGAAAAATGGCCTGTGCATTGTGTGAAAAATACATTCGGCGCAGAGATTCACCCGGATATTAACGAAGAGAAAATAGACCAGTTCCTGCTTAAAGGAACCGCCGATAAAGACGACGGCTATTCGGCATTTGAGGCAACCAATATTTCGTTGGTTGAGTACCTGCACGAACAACACATCCAAAACTTGTTTATCTGCGGGCTAACTACCGATTATTGCGTGAAAGCAACAGCGCTGGACGCGTGCAGGGAAGGCTTTCACACCTACGTGATAACCGATGCGATAGCAGCCGTGAACATGAATCCGGGTGATGATAAAAGGGCTTTGCAGGAAATGTATCAGGCAGGTTGTATTTTGGTGGAATCGGGCGAAATATAATTGGCTGTAGAATTAGTCTTCTGTGTAAGCTTCATCCCAATACCGACAAAACAACTAATTTCCAAGTAAGATTATGAAAAAAAGTTTCGAGAAAAATGTTGCCCCTTAGTGAAACTTTTGTATATTTGCAGCATGAGTGAGAAACAGAAATACAGAACCGTAATTTTTTACAAGGAATATTTCCAACGCTTTTTTGACAAACAAACTAAAAAGGTAAAAGCAAAAATTGTTTGGACATTTACCTTAATTGAAGATATGCAGTCCCTGAAACATATCTCAAGTATCTTGAGAATACGAACGGACTGTATGAAATAAGAGTTCAGGCAGGAAGAAATATTTTTCGTATTTTCTGTTTTTTCGATAAAGGACAATTAGTGGTTTTAGCAAACGGTTTTCAAAAGAAAACGCAGAAAACGCCGAAAAAAGAAATTGAACTGACTCTCAAAATAAAAGAAGAATATGAATTGGAAATCGCCAATTCTCCAAAGAAAAAATAAAAACTATGAGCAAGACAAACAATAAAAACACGATGACCCTCGAAGATTTTAAAGAAAAAAACTACGGCAAGCGTGGCACGAAAAAAAGAGACGAATTGGAATCCGGTTACGAGAACTTTAAAATCGGAGTAATGATTCAGCAGGCAAGGCTTGAAAAAGGATTAACGCAAGAAGAACTCGCCGAAAAAGTGGGGACTACCAAATCTTATATTTCCAAAATTGAGAACAACATTAAAGAAGTCCGAATCTCCACACTTCAAAAAATAGTTGAACTCGGCTTCGGCGGACATTTGGACTTATCTATTAAATTATAACTGTTTTTCCTTTTTGTATCTGTCCCATGGAAAGGACAAACGCTCTATCTTCCGAAATTAATTTTCTGCGTCAGTTTCACTCCGATTCCCGGTAAATCGGAAGCGATAATTTTGCCGTTTTCGAGTTTGGCGCCGTCAAAACAATCGTTGCCGATAAGCAACGCACCGTCAAGGTCGGCAAAATCCAATCCCGATGAGAGCTGCGAAGCAGCTGATATGGCGCACGATGTTTCCGTCATGCAGCCGATCATCACTTTCATGCCGAGCGCGCGCGCAAGAGTGCGCATTTTGTATGCCTCACGCATGCCGGTACATTTCATCAGCTTGATGTTGATGCCCGAAAATACGCCTTTCAGGCGTTCCACATCGTGGAGGCGCTGCACGGATTCATCGGCAAAGATGGGCAGCGGACTTTCTTCCGTGAGCCATGCGATGTTGTCCAGATCATATTTCGGCATGGGTTGTTCCACCATCACGATGCCTTTTTCCTTGAGCCATTGGATCATTTCCAACGCGTGGCGGCGGTCTTTCCATCCCTGATTGGCGTCCACGGCCAACGGCAAATCCGTTACGGAGCGAATGGCTTCGATCATCCGCTTATCGTCCGCACCGCCCACTTTTACTTTCAGGATGTTAAAACGCCCAAGCGCTTCGCGCGTTTTCTCACGAATGACCTCGTCGTCGGGATCAATGCCAATGGTGAACGTGGTGTCGGGGACATCCAGCTTGTCCAGCCCGTACATTTTGTACCACGGCGCGCCGATGATCTTTCCCGCCAGATCGTGCAACGCAATATCCACCGCCGCTTTCGCCGCCGTGTTATTTATGGCGATACCATCCACGTATTCCAAAATTTCTTCCAACTGCGTAGGATCGGAAAAACCGGACAAATCTATTTTTTTCAAAAACTCGATCACCGACGCCTGCGTTTCGCCCAAATACGGCGGCAACGAAGCTTCTCCGTAGCCTTCCAATCCGTCGTATTCGATCTTCGTGAGAACCACGGGCGTAGTTTTGCGTGAAAAACCGGAAATGGTAAATGTATGGTTAAGCTGCAGGTCGTATGGTGTCCAGGATAATTTCATTTTGCCGGAATATTTTTGTTTGATAAACGATGTTGCACGAGCCGAAACCGATGGAGCAGCTATTGCTGCTGCTACCATAGCCGATGATTTGAGAAATTGTCGTCTGTTTTGTTTCATTTATGTTCAAGATTGAAACAGATTGACAGAGATTGATAAAGATTGATGAGAAATTCGGGCATGGACGTTGTTTTCAATCCCATTCAATCTTACTTGATCTTTTTCAATCCAAATTATTTATAAAACTCGTTCTTAAAAATTTCGTCAATACCTTTAGTGTTCACCTCACCGATAATTCGTTTGGTGCGTAAATAACGGTTGGTATTGTATTCGTCATAAAACGGATCATTGGGATCGAAACTGGCGATGCGGATATAATCCGAAGCGTGGATAAACTTCTTGTTTCCCAGCGCAATGCCGACATGCACCACGCGTTCCTTCGGATTTTCATCATCGGCTTTCCGACCGAAAAACACCAGATCGCCGGGCTGCAAGGTGTCAAAATCGCCCTTTTCATCAATCAATTTACCGTAAAGCGCTTGTTGCGATGCATCGCGCGCCAGGATAATGCCGTGCAGGAAATACACCGATTTGGTGAACCCGCTGCAATCCACGCCTTTGGTGCAGGTTCCTCCCCAAACATACGGAACACCCATAAACCGCTTCGCGGTTTTCACAATGCTTTCACCGGAGAGTTCTATGTCCTTCAGCCAATCGTTGACGTTTGCTGCGTCGGATTTCTGAACATACGCTTCGCGTCCATCGGCATAAACCACGTGATAAAATTTACCTTTCGTGCCCTTTAGCGCGATCATGTCCCCAGCCACCAAATCGGAAACGGGTTGCGATTTCGCATCGGCTCGTTCAAACGATTGAGCATACATGGAGGTAACCACAATTTTAGGCTGATTAACGTATTGTTGCAGTGACGATTTAGTCATCGGTTGCACGGAACCGCTTATCCATCCGATGTATTTATCGGGGGTTTGCACACGTCGCCAGCCGCCTTTTTTGTCCAGTATGCGAACCGGCATTCCCATCAACGCTTGCGAAACCATTTCGGCGCTGTAAGTCGGAGCGTACCGAATAATTCCGGCGGAATTATAAACAACACCCCACGTTTCCTCGCCCAGCTTTTTATCGGGAAGCAGACGAATGCTGTCCTTCACATGCGTCGTTACGGTTTTTACCTGCGCAAGCAACTCGTCGCGGGCGCTCTCGCTCGTGGTTTCGCCTCTCAAAACGAGGGTGTCGCCCCTGTTTGTCGCTTTTATGTCGAAAACTTCCACGCGTTTGTCTGGAGCGTACTGCTCTCCGATGGATTGAATAATTTGCTGTATGTCTTTATTTTGAGCCATAGAAAAAGGCATTATCAAAAATGATACATGAAAAAGTAAAAAGAATTTTCGCATTTTCTTCTTGTTTAAATCAAAAACGATGCGAAAGATACGTTTTTTTTTCGAAAAAATGGGTCAAGGAGGCTATACAATTGATCTTAGCGCAAAAAAACTGCCGTTGAATTGCTCCGACGGCAGCATCAATTGAGCCAAACAGGGAAAATTTACCGAAACGGTAAAACAACTCAATTGTATTATTTTTAATGATTATAGTATTTCCTACCTAAGATCGTTATCAATTGCCATGCCATTTATGGCGTGGTTACCTGAGATGCGGTTTTATGGGCTTTAGCCCAAGTTTAGGTAAATTTCGGCTAAAGCCTTTGTTAACTCTCCTAATCAGTTATCCACGGCTTGAAAGCCATGGCAATTGATTTAGGTAAACAATACGATAGTCATATTATTTTTTATCGTCCGGTTTCCCGAAACTGATGCGTATTCCCGCATTCAAATTGAAAGTCAGCGGATTTTCGGTGCGCGCGCTTATCGGCTGATTGTTATTGAAATAATAGACCACATTCGGTTCACCGAATACCCGGATATTATCGGTTATTTTATAATCGGCTCCCAATGCTACGTTTGTAGAAAATTGCACTCCGTCAATGGACGAACGCACTTCGTTATCGGACGTTGCGCCGGTAGCATTCGTGATGGTCTGTTTGTAAACCGACCAAAGCCCTTTCTCCAACGCTCCGCCCCCCAACGCGTAAACGCGCAACCGCTCGTTCTGCCACAGGTTCGCTTTTATGTTCACCGGTATTCCCAGATAATGCAAATGCTGCACGCCGCGGTAAGTTGCTATGTCGTCTTTCTTGAATGTTGATAACAAAAAGGTGTACATCAAACCTGTCTGTAAACTCCATGTATTGTTTAACGGAAACTCGGCCATCACACTGAACGAAACCGGAATTGCATGGTTTATCTCCGTGAAATCCGCGGCTTTTAGCGATGACGATACATTATTATTCAACTCCGCCGCATCGCTGTAATACCCTAATGGGTTGGCATTGTAATACTTTGCGCCTCCCGTGAATTGAAATCCGCTGTTTCCGGCGCCGCCGCCCAATCGGGCAATCAGAAGCGGTTTTTGGCTTCGTGGGGGTTTTTTAGCCGGAGAGACAGGCGTTTCTTCCATTCTTTCCGAATCACTTTTCTTAATTTGTT
>JAQVEB010000142.1 GCA_028698105.1 Petrimonas sp.
GAACCGCTGACAAGATAGGGAAAGTTCTTTTTCATACAAGTGGCATACAAAAAAATATATTGAGATTAATTTTAGCTCTTTTTCCTTGGAGATCATACTTAGAATAATTAGTTGAATTTTTCTTCTATGATAATGATTTTCAAGGAAATGAGCAAATAAAACGATACTTATTTTACTGATTATAAACAAATTAAATCAACATTGAATTTAGAGTTTTCAACTCTGGATTCGCATTAATAATTAGAATTTAGAAATCAGAGGCTTCCTTTCGTCAGCATGACACGTGCATCGCTTAATTTTTGTCATTCTTAACGAAGTGAAGTATTTACACAAAGCCAATAGCTAAGGGCCAACAGCCAACAGCAGGAAAATGACATTAAAAGAAGAAATACAACGCCGGCGCACGTTCGCCATCATTAGCCACCCCGACGCGGGAAAAACCACACTCACCGAAAAGCTTTTGCTCTTCGGCGGAGCTATTCACGTGGCGGGAGCCGTAAAATCCAATAAAATAAAGAAAACCGCCACATCAGACTGGATGGAGATCGAAAAGCAACGCGGAATATCGGTTGCCACTTCCGTGATGGGTTTTGAGTACGAAGATTATAAAATAAATATCCTCGACACGCCCGGCCATCAGGATTTTGCCGAAGACACCTATCGCACGCTCACGGCCGTGGATAGCGTGATTATTGTGGTGGACGTGGCCAAAGGCGTGGAAGCGCAAACGCGCAAACTGATGGAAGTGTGCCGCATGCGCCATACGCCCGTGATGATCTTTGTAAACAAAATGGATCGTGAAGGGAAAGATCCGTTCGATATTTTGGACGAGTTGGAAGAAGAATTGCAAATTTCCGTACGCCCGCTGAGCTGGCCTATTGATATGGGCGAGCGATTTAAGGGCGTGTACAACATGTTTCAGGATAGTCTGGATCTGTATCAGCCGAGCAAACAGCACGTTACCGAATCGGTGCACATAGATGTCCAGTCTCCTGAACTGGAAAAACACATCGGCAACACGCTTTCAAAAAAGTTGCGCGACGATGTGGAACTGATTACGGAAGTTTACCCCGAATTTGACCGCGATGAATATCTTGCGGGACGCCTCGCTCCGGTATTTTTCGGTTCGGCGCTGAATAATTTCGGGGTGAAGGAATTGCTGGATTGTTTCGTGAATATCGCTCCTTCGCCCCGCCCCGTACAGGCCGAAGAGCGTGTGGTCGATCCTTACGAGGAGGCTTTTACCGGATTTATCTTTAAGATTCACGCCAATATGGATCCCAACCACCGTTCGTGTATCGCTTTCGTGAAAGTGTGCTCGGGCAAGTTTGAGCGAAACATGAATTATAAACATGTGCGCTTTAACCGGCTTATGAAATTCTCATCGCCCACGGCGTTTATGGCGCAGAAAAAGGAAATTTTGGACGAAGCTTATGCGGGTGACATCGTCGGCTTGCCGGATAACGGTAACTTCAAAATAGGCGATACGCTCACATCGGGTGAAGATTTGCATTTCAAAGGCTTGCCCAGCTTCTCGCCGGAGATGTTCAAGTACATCGAAAATGCCGATCCCATGAAGTCCAAACAGCTTCAGAAAGGCGTGGAACAACTGATGGACGAAGGCGTTGCGCAATTATTTACCAACCAGTTCAACGGACGAAAGATCATCGGTACGGTCGGGCAGTTGCAATTCGAGGTTATTCAATATCGCCTGTTGCACGAGTATGGCGCGCAGTGCCGTTGGGATCCCATCAACCTTTACAAAGCTTGTTGGTTTGAAAGTGACGATGCCGCTCAACTGGCCGACTTCAAGAAGCGAAAATATCAGTATATTGCTCATGACAAGCAGGGTAGGGATGTCTTCCTTGCGGAATCGAATTACATTCTGCTGATGGCGCAACAGGATTTCAAAAACATCAAATTCCATTTTAATTCGGAGTATTAAGAAAGATACCCTTAAAATCCATAATTAACGTTAAAGTGTTCAACATCTTTTCTTTCGAAAATGTTTAATTTATGTACCCGTTGGTACGCAGATAAACGAAAGAAAGGAAAAATTATGTCAGATTTAACTTGGAAAGGAAAATGGAATCAGCTAAAAGGTAAAGCCAAACAACAATGGGGCGACCTTACCGATGACGATTTGTTGTATGTTGAAGGTAAAGAAGATGAACTTTTAGGCCGACTGCAGGAAAAAACCGGAAAATCCAAAGACGACCTCAAAGTCTGGATTGACGAACAAATGCAGGAATTTGATTAAGCATTTTTTTAAAGGAGAGGCGATGCGGATAACTCATCGCCTTTTTTTATCTCTTCTCACATTTATGAAACATACGAGATACCTAGCCATATTTTTTATCATTAGTTTTTTTATTTTACTTTTTTCATGTACAAATACCAGAAAAGAGAATGATAAACAAGATGTTAATGCAACTGAATTGGAAGAAAAGAAAGATTTGGCGCCCTTAACTTGCGATTTCGTTTATTTCGATAAAAACAAAAACGCTATTATTTTTCGTTATAATAATAACAGTAACTTTACAATTGGACTAATAGACTTTGCGAAATTTGAATACAAGGATAAATCGGAATGGAAAGAAATTCTTTTGAAACCCGATATTACGGGTTATGTAGGAGGCGAACCAGTAATTTCGGCAGGCGGGGATTATTTTCAATATTTATTTCTAAAGTTCTATGTGATGGATTCTGTTACAAATAATTTACGTGTTGTTCAGCTGTATCATATAGATAATTATGAAGTAGAGAACGATACGAACAACATGAAAATCCTGTATAAAAACTTCACACTTTCGCAATTAGGAATTGACAAGAAGTAAATTATAGATAAAGAGGTTGTCCCAAAAGTATCACTGTAGTTTCATTGTGTTGAGTCCCCACCCAAAAATTGGGCATAAAGAGGAAATGACATGAATGATAATCATACAATTTAATTAAACAGATGCCTCCTTTCGTCGGCCCCGATAATCGGGATTTCCGCTTTGCTCCAACATGACAACTGACTTGAAGCCCAACTATCTGCGGTTGTCATTTCGAACAAAGTGAGAAATCTATAATAACTTAAAATCAGATTATCAAAATCTGTAATTGGTAACGAAGTGAAACATCTACATTATTAAGTTAAATAGATTCTTCATTTCTCCGCCAGTTGGCGGATTCATTCAGAATGACAATTTGATAGCAGATTTTACTTTTGAGACAACCTCTTCTTTTTTATATTTCTGCGTTTTTTGATGATAATCAAACGGAAAAAGCGAAATCGTTCAGGATATATTTTGTATTTTTGTATGAAACTGCCATATTTTTCGAAAAATTATTATCATGACAACAAGACGCGAATTTATTAAAAAAGCCGCCATCGGCACAACACTGGTATCGGTAGGCGGCGTTTTGCCGGGTTTTAGCGCCAAAAGCTATAAAAACATAATCGGAGCAAACGATAAGATACGCATAGGGGCTATCGGGGTTAACGCGAGAGGACTTGCTCTTGCCGAGGGGTTTGCGAAAGAGAACGGTTGTGAGATCGCCTATGTGTGCGATGTGGATAAGCGTGCCCTGGATAAATGCATCGCAACAGTAAAAAACATTGCAGGAAATACGCCAAAAGCGGAAAAAGACCTTCGCCGGCTACTTGAAAGAAAAGATATTGATGCCGTGTTTATTGCCACGCCGGAACATTGGCATGCTCCCGGAGCGCTTATGGCCATGAAAGCCGGAAAACACGTTTATCTCGAAAAACCAACCAGCCACAATCCCGCCGAAAGCGAGATGTTGATGCAGGCCGTAAAAAAATACAATGTTGTCGCAGCAACCGGAATGCAACGCCGGTCGTGGCCGAATGTCATCAACGCAATCCAAGAAATTCAAAACGGCGTAATCGGAAATGTGTATTTCGGGAAAGCGTGGTACACCAACAACCGCGCATCAATAGGAACCGGAAAGATAGCTGCTGTTCCCGAATGGCTCGATTGGGAGCTTTGGCAAGGGCCGGCGCCTCGCGTGAAAAATTACAAAGATAACGTTGTCCATTACAACTGGCATTGGTTCTACGACTGGGGCACGGGAGAATCGGGCAACAATGCCGTGCACTTTATTGATCTGCTTCGATTGGGTATGGGATTGACTTATCCCACGGAAGTGAGTTCTACCGGAGGAAGATACCGTTTCAACGACGATTGGCAATTCCCCGATACACAGGTTATTAACATGGCTTTCGGCAAAGATAAGATGATGTCGTGGGAAGGACGCAGCTGCAACGGCCAAACGTTGGAGGGTTCAACCGTGGGCGCATTTTTCTACGGTGAAAACGGCTCGCTCTTTATCGGTGGCGGAAACGAATATAAGGTTTATGATTTGAAGAGTAAGCTGATCAAGGAGGTTAAAAGTGAAATTGAATTCCGTCCCGGAGATACCCGCAACCCCTCTCAGAAACTGGATGCCTTTCATTTTTCGAATTTCCTCGACGGAATACGGAAAGGAACGCCCCTCTATGCAGATATTAACGCGGGGGCCGTTAGCACAACCCTTGCGCTGTTGGGAAACATCGCTCAGCGAACAAAGAGCGTACTGCAAACCGATCCTTCCAACGGCCACATTGTGAATAACAAAGACGCTCAAAAACTCTGGAGCCGAAAATACGAAAAAGGGTGGGAGATGAAACTGTAACACTTATTTTCATCTCGAAGTGAATTGATCTTATATTTTCAGAAAAACATTTTTCTTGTATAAGAAATAAAGCACCAACCACGCTACCACAACCGCAAAGAGTCGCATTACCGGTGCTTCGTACACACCGAATAATGCTCCTATCGAACCGAACAGTTTGTTGGCTGTGTAGCTGTAACTAATGAAAACAGGCGAGATATAAATGAAAATGGAATTCATCCCGATCACACGGAAAAAGAAAGTCCATTTATCGTAACCTTTGACATCAATTATAAAATAGAAGAGGGCGAACAACAATAAACTGATGCCACCGGTTAAAACGGTAAACGAACTCGACCACAGGTTCTTGTTTATCGGGAAGTCAATATTCCAAACCAACGCCAGTAAAATTAACCCTGCCCCCGCAATGGCAAACCATTGTGCCTTTTTCGAGGGCTTCATCGGATGTTTTCTCAGAAAATCGCCCGTTATCACGCCTAAAAGCGTGGTTGCTACGCCGGTTACGGTGCATAACAGCCCAACGGTATCGTGAATCCCTCTCGATAGTTTTCCGGGCAATACATTCCGGTCGAAATACGACATAAAATTCCCGGGCTCGGTAAGGTCGCCCATCGGATACCCCGGTGCGGACGTAAATTTCAATAAAAGCCAGTATCCGATCAATAAGGCCCAGTACCAGATAATTTGCCCCTTCGGTTTTGCGTATAAATAGATTATGTTCGCAAAAATATAACTTAACCCGATTTTACCTAACACACTCGCGTAGCGATATTCATCAAGAGGTTTAAGAACAAGTCCCTGTGCGTTGTAAATTATTCCCAACAGAACCAAAATCATTCCGCGTTTCACAACTTTCCATAAAATCTGCTGCTTAGAACGTCCTTTTTTTAGTTGGTTGTTAACGGAGAACGGAGACGATAATCCCGAGAGAAACATAAACAACGGGAAGATCAGGTCCCAAAACGTAAAACCGTTCCAATACGGATGTTCGAATTGCAAGGCCAGGGCCGACCAAAACGGCGTTTTTTGTATTTCGGCGATCTGAAAGATAGCGCTTCCGATCCCCATAATCCAAAACATATCGAAGCCTCTTAAGGCGTCAATGGATTTCAACCTCGATTTTTTGAACTTTTCTCCTTCCGTATTCCGTGTAACCGGATTATAGGTGGAATGTTGCACGGATGTCATATCCATAAAGGGTTTGTTTTCTTGTGTTGATGTTATTTAAACGGGAAACTCATGCAAACATGCCATATCTTGCGTAACGCATTTTTATTATTTCAATTTTCGAATCAGTTTTTTTGCGTCGTTAACTCCCTTGCGGTAAGTGTCTTCCATCGAAATAATTTTTCCGTCTTTTCGCTTGCTTTCGTTCGAAGCTTCCATAAACGTGAAAATTTCGATGGTTTCTTTCTCGGAAACGGGCGCTACACGTGTTTTGAAGAAATTGAGAATCTCCATCAAAAGCGATTCGTATCCTTCGTAAGTGCCAACCGGAACGATGCCCTTGGTTGTGAAAGCCGTGCCTCCATATCCCTGTTTTCCCTGCTGAATTCCACGAAAAGTGCCAATATGGCCATCTGCCCATTTTCCTACCACCACATCGGTGCTGTCTGCCGACATGCGATTTACCGAAACACAGCCTGTTCCCATAACGGAGAACAACGTTTCTACGCCATGAATGCCATACCAGCCAAAATCGGGATGAGACGGTTCTTTGTGGGCGGGAGAATAGCAGTCGGCTCCAACAACCCGGCCGAGTTCTCCGTTTCGTAACTTTTGAGTCTGCTTTACAAAACGTAGCGCCGATGAAGAGAAAATAGGTACATTGTATTTTTTCGATAGCTCAAAAATGGCGATCGTCTGAGCCAACGATGCCCCGATGGGCTTATCTATAAACATGATTTTACCCGATTTGAAGACCTCATTTGCCTGCTCCAGATGCAGATTTCCGTCGTTGGTTTCGAGCATCACACAATCTACTTTCTTCAATAAATCTGCGATGGAAGGAACGATTTCAACTCCCAGTTTTTCAACTTGTTCAATATAACCCGGAATACGATCGTAGCTCGATTTTATGGTTTTGGATCCGTAAGGATACGCAGCCACAATTTTGAAGTCGTTGTACTCCGCTTTCTTATTGTCACCATTCAGAAGCTGTGTAAATGCCGTTGAATGCGAGGTGTCTAATCCGATAATTCCTATTTTTATTTGGGCGTGCGTGGCGAATAAAAACCCCATGCCCACCAACAAACCGACTAAGAAAATGATTTTGACTTTCATATGAATTGATTAATGATTTCGTTTGGGGTTCTGCAAATGTAATGTACTTATTTTGAATAGAGGCAATGAGCGATGAATATTATCTTTAATTTTTAAAACCGGATGCGTTTTTTTCTTTCAGGATCACGGAAAATTTTTCAGCATATCTTTCACCCAAAAGCCGTTGCGAAGGCGCATCAAAATGTACATGATCTGCTTTCACGTTCAAATCGCCGGTGTTTACGATATACGTATCCGGTGTTTCGGCAACTACTTTGTGAATGATGGTTGTTATTTTAGACCAATTTTCTTTCATAGTTTTATCAACGGCTTTAGTCCCCAATTCGCCTGCAACAATCGGCAAATCGTTGTCTTGCGCAATAAAACGCATCAGATAAAACAGTTTTTTCAGATTGCACTCGTATTCGGGTATTTTTTCGGGAGTGGCATCGCTTTCTCCCTGATGCCACAAAACTCCTTTCAACGTACCGTACTGTTTGGCCAAATTAATTTTCTCGATCAGATTGCTTCGCAAATGCACGCCGTTAAAGATGGAATCGTTGAGCCAATATTTTATTGAACTTCCGCCAACGGCAGCGGGAAGTATGGCGATGGTTATATCGTTATCCACTTCGCTTGCGAGTTTCCGGGCAAACGACATTCCACAATCCAGTCCCGTGAGGTTGGGTTGATAGAAATGCAATGGTTCTTTTGCCTGAATCCATTCGTTTTTATCATTTATGGTGATGATGTTTTGTTGGGGAACGGTATCTTGCGGCGCCACCAGCCCGCGGCCTGACATATTGGATTGACCGGCCATGATAAACACCCAAACTTTATCTTTGGAGGGCAATTGCCTTATGGGGATTTGCTGTTTGGGAAAATATTGGGTTCGTTCAT
>JAQVEB010000143.1 GCA_028698105.1 Petrimonas sp.
GGATTCAGTGAAACTTGCATGAGCGTATTTCCGATACCCAGCAGCGAAAAAGCCACCAGCATCGTGGCAAAGCTGTAGCCGATCATCGGAACCAACAACGACAACAGCGTAACAACGAGGCTCAGCAAAACGGTCTTGCGCCGTCCGATCTTGTTCATCAGCATTCCCGTGGGAACCGAGAAGATCAGAAACCAGAAAAATACCATTGCGGGCATGAGGTTTGCCATCGTGTCGCTCAACGTGAAGTCGCTTTTGATGTAATTGGTTGCGATTCCCACCAAATCCACGAATCCCATCGTGAAAAACGTGAACATAACGGGCAGGAGCAGAAGAAGTTTATTGTTTTTATTCATCGTATTGTTGTTTTAATTGATTCATGATTCCGTTACCCATGCTCCGGCGCGGGTGCACACGAAAGCGGCCCTGTCCACAGCTGCCTGATGAGCCTCGGCAAGCGTTTTGCCGGCGAGGACAGAAGAAATGAACGCTCCCGTAAACGAGTCGCCTGCACCCACGGTGTCCGCCACTTTCACTTTCGGCGTTTTGATGTGCGACACGTCGCCGTGTGTGTAAATGGCACTGTAATCGGCTCCGGCGGTGAGGATCATATATTTCAGGTTGAAGGTTTCCACAAACCATCGGCAGGCATCGGTATCGTTTTTCTCTTTGATGTCGAAAACGTCTTTCATCAACAGCAACTCATCGTCGTTGATCTTGCAAACGTTGCAATTGCGCAACGATGAAACGATGATCTCTTTCGAATAATAGTGCTGGCGGATGTTTACATCGAGGATCCGGTATGCATCTTCGGGTACGAAGGAAAGCAGCGTTTGGATGGTTTCGCGCGAAGTTTCCGACCGCTGTGCCAGCGTGCCGAAACAGACGGCATCGGCGCGTTTGGCCAGTTGCTTCATGGCATCAGTGAGCGGAATGTGATCCCACGCCACGCCTTCAATGATGGTGTAGTTGGGAATTCCGTCTTTCAGTTCCACCAGTACAGTTCCCGTGGGATAATCCACACGCTCGATTAAATGACCGATGCCTATTTTTTCGATCTCCTGCATAATTTCGTCGCCCAGCGGATCGTGTCCTATCGCGCTGATGGCGTAGCTTTCGGCCCCGAGGCGCGATGCGTGATACACGAAGTTGATGGGTGCGCCGCCCGCTTTTTTACCCGTAGGAAGCACGTCCCAGAGCAATTCGCCAATACCGATGATGATGGGTTTCTTTTTCATGTTGTAATGATATTATTTACCTGTTTTCCAGATAGATTTTAACTCTGTGATGCGGGCTTCCGTCAGATTGATCTTTCCGTTTTCCGCGAAAACTTCTATCTGATCGAATGTTTCGGATGGATATACCACATTAGTGATAACAACTTTGCCTTCGGAAGTGAAAAATTCCATTGACGAAGTATCTACAATGATGCGCCACGTAGTTGTTTCTGCATTAATGATAAACGGCACGATTTGCATCGAAGGGAAATTTTCGGAAATCTCTTCGCTGGTTGCGTTGGTTCTATCCGCGTAAAAAAACTTGTCCACATTGTCGTATCCTATGGTGTAATATTCTCCGGCGGAATTTTTGAACGTGATGCCGTATTTACCCGGAAATCCCAGTCGGGTGTTGTCTTTCACATCGAAGGTCAGCGTGATTTCCACGGGAGCTTTGGCAAACGGCGTTTTCTCGAAGATGGTTTTGCCGTCTGTAATTTCCGTGTTTTTTATCAATTCGCTTTCGCCGTACAGTTTTTCAATTTCCTTTACCGGTGTAGAGGTAAGCAAATATCTGCCGCCGGCATCCACCAATCCCAAATCGCGCGGAAAAGTGGCGGCTCCGCTCCATACCTGGGTGGGCTTTTCACCGGCATACTGCCAGTTGTTCATCCAGCCGACAAGAATGCGCCGGTTATCGGTAACATTGCTCCATGTTACGCCGGCGTAATTATCCTTTCCGTAGTCCATCCACAGCGTAACGTCCTGGGCGGAAGTGAAATTTTTTCCGTCGAAATCTCCCACGAAATATTGTGTGGCAGAACCGCCTGCAGGCCCTCCGGGGTTGATGTTGACAATAAGCACCCATTTGGTTTCGCCGGAACCGCTTACCTGCAGCGGGAAAAGATCGGGGCATTCCCACACGCCGTCGTGATTTCCAACGCCTTCGCCATATTCGCTGGCATACGTCCAGTCAATGCAATCGGGAGAAGTGTAGAACTTGATCACTTGTCCCGAAGCAATGCTCATGATCCATTGTTGTGTTGGTTCGTGCCAGATAACTTTCGGGTCGCGGAAATCGCGGATTCCCGGATTCGTTACAACCGGATTTTTTTCGTATTTCGTCCACGTGCGGCCGTTATCCAGGCTGTAAGCGATGGCCTGCGATTCAATCTCGCCGAAACGCTCCTGTTTTTCGGCTTCCATGTCGTGGTACGTGAAAAACGCAATCAACGGTGGGTTATCTGCAGTTCCCAAACCCGATGTGTTTTTTGAATCCACTACCGCGCTTCCGGAGAAAATGTAACCCAGGCTATCGGGATAAATGGCGATGGGCATGTGTTCCCAGTGCACTAAATCGGTACTGATGGCATGTCCCCAGTGCATGGGCCCCCAAACCGATTTTTCGGGGTAGTGCTGATAGAAGAAATGATATTCACCGTTGTGATAGACCATTCCGTTGGGGTCGTTCATCCAATGCGCCGGCGGCGTGAAATGCACCTGTGGACGGTATTTTTCCTGAAAAGGGGAGTTGTCGGGTACAGGCTTCTTATTTTCTTTACACGAAACTAATGTAAGCAAAGCAACAAGTAAAAAGTAATAGAATGTTGCGTGTATTGTTCTGTTATTTTTTTTCATTTCATTGTTTTTTAAATAATTTACCATCCATAATTCTGCTGGTATAACTTTTTGCTAAAGTTAATTTGTTGTTTTGGAATAGGAAAATATTCGTCTCTGTTTTTTGTGAATTTTGCCTCGCGGAGGTGCTCTCTTCTTGCTTTTTCGGTAGAAAAATAATCGTTCATGTATTCCGCTGCAATACCCCAGCGAACCAGATCGAAAAATCTGAATCCTTCCATGGCAAATTCCAGTCTTCGTTCCCATCTTAAAGCCTGACGAGCATAATTGTTATCCCATGTACAGTTTATACCGGGTTTATAGGTGTCAACAACGAATTTTCCGGTTGCGTTTCCGTTTGCATCCTTTAATAAAGCCGTGCTCTTTGAAGCTCTTTCCCGTATTTGATTAATCAGAGGAAGGGCTTCCGATTCGCGATTTAGTTCTATGAGTGCTTCCGCTTTCCAGAGAATTACGTCATCGAACCGGATGATATCTCTGTTTTTGGAACTTGACATAAACGGAAGAGCTTTTTCAAAGCATGGACAGTCCGGTAAAACTACTTCTTTCAACGACATAAACTCTCCGTAAATTTCGGGTTGACGATTCCACCAGGCTTCGAATATAAAATTGGGGTCGTATTTATAAGGCAATCCGGGAATGGCTACTGTGTGATTTAAGCGAGGGTCTATGTTGTGAGATTTTAAATCAGCCGGCGTTTGGATACTGGCCGAATTAAAATTACTGAACATCGGTAATCCCTGAGCAGAAGTTTTAAAAGCATTTACCAGATTTTGTGAGGGTTGATGAAATCCGCAACATCCGTATTCGGGATTCATCGGGTAATTCAACATGGCTCCCCAATCTAAACGGCCGTGCAAGGTTCCGTCATTTCTTGAATGCTGCACTGCAAAAATGGATTCGGGCCCGTTTTCTGTTTCATACAGGAAGTTGTTCGCGAAATCCACGCTCAACGCATATTTTCCCGAATTGATGATTTCGGTGGTAAGTTGTTCTACCTCTTTTAACTTTTCCTGATTAATAGACATAACGTTGTTTTTATCATCCTGCTCATACGCCGCGTAAAGTAGCGCTTTTGCCAGATAGGCCTTTGCCATCCATTTGTTTGCTCTTCCAATTTGCTCATTGTCTTCCGGAAGATTATTAACGGCAAACCGGAACTCATCTATAATTTTATCCCACAACTGAGCATTTGTTAATTCCACATTCGACACGTTAATATATTCATCCACCGGAACGGTTTCATCAATATAAGGAACGCGGTTGAACAATATTTTTTGCTCGAAATAAAAATGGCCGCGCAAGAATCGCATCTCCGCCACTCTGGTTTGTTTTTTGGAAAAATCGCTTTCGCTTACTTCGTTTAACCTACTCAACGCGTTGTTTATTCTTGAGATAGAAACGTATTGTCTGTACCATTTTCCGTCAACTGTGCCTAAATCGTCGCGCATGTAGGTGAACGTTTCATAAAAATGGAAGTCCTGCATATCGCCGGTACCGGCGCCTCCTTTGTACGCGTCTCCCGAGCGGAGATCGCCATACGGCCACGGGCTGTTTGGTTCAGTGTAATGGTCATGTCCTAAGCTTGAATATGCGGCTATAACCATTTTTTCAATATTTTCGGCTGTGTTTAATTGGTCATCGCTGAGCATTCCTTTAGGGTTTTCATCCAGAAAAGAATTGCACGAACTCCACATAAGAGTAAAAAAAGCGATAAGGATTGTATAATTTATTTTTCTCATAATTCAAGTAATTAAAAAGTCATGTTTATACCAAAAGTGAAAGAGAATGGAAAAGGATAGCCAAGGTTTGGTGTTTCCGGATCTACACCGGTATACCCGTTGTTTCCCCACCATTTTTTAATTGTTAATAAATTTTGTCCGGATAAATAAATACGTGCATTTTGGATAAAAAGCGTATTTAATTTTTCTTTGGGAATAGTGTACCCAATTTCCATGTTAGATAATTTTAGAAAAGAAGCATTTTCTATAAAGTATGTGGAGAAACGGCTTTCGAAATTGTTATCGTTTAAAGATAACATAGGAATAGTTGAAGATGTATTTTGTGGCGTCCATGCCTCCAATGTTCTTCTTCCGTAGTTATGCCCTCCAAAAAAACTGATAAAATCGGTATATCTTTTTACATCGTTATTTACATGATAACCTACCAATCCTTTCCAAAACATACTGAAATCAAAACTTTTCCAATCGAGAGCGACATTCAGCCCGTAAATGAAATCGGGGTCGCTTACACCTATCCATGTCCTGTCCTCGTCGTTGATTACGTTATCTCCATTTATGTTTTTATACCGAATGCGTCCAACTCCTTTTCCTGTTTGTTGCACGTGAGCATCCACTTCGGCCTGAGTCTGGAAAATTCCATCGGCTACATACCCGAACATGGAATTCAGCGGCCTGCCCAAAATAGTTTGGTCATTGCCATTTCCGGGATACGAATTAATAACGTCTTCCGGCAATTTTACCACCTTGTTTTTGTAGTTGGAGATATTTCCGGTAATGTTTAATCCCACGTCTCCTATTTTATCGTTGTAGGATAAAATGAACTCCAAACCTCGGTTTTCGAGCGTTGCGCCATTTACCCAACGGCTTCCTCCTTCGCCTATAGTTGCTATGTAGGGCGGATTTATTAAGATATCTTTTGTTGATTTAAAGAAATAATCGAATGAACCGGTAAATTTTTGATTTAAAAAGCCGAAGTCGAATCCAAAGTTGTTTTGAGTTGTGGCTTCCCATCTTAAATTCGGATTGGCTTGTTGTATTCTGCGGTATCCCGATAAAAGGTCTCCCGCACCGGTTCCATAAATATCATAAGCAGTTCCGTTATCCCATGCCCAGGTTGGGTCTGAACCGTAAAGAGCTTGATAAAGACCTAACGATGCGAAATCGCCAATTTCCTGATTTCCTGTTTGTCCCCAACCGTAACGAAGTTTTAAGTCGGATACATCCGGAAACGCTTCCTGAAAGAAAGTTTCCTGACTGAGTCTCCATCCGAGAGAAAATGCGGGGAAAAACCCGTATCTGTTGTTTGCACCGAACCTTGATGAGCCGTCGTAGCGAAGTGTTGCGGAAGCGAGATATCTGTTGTCGTAATTGTAATTCACTTTTCCAAAATAGGATAAAAGGGAATAAGCGGTTGCGATTCCACCGTTGCGCCTGTTTTTTTCTCCTGCATCCAGATACATATAATCGGGCTCTTCAGACGCGAAGACATCTCTACCGGCGTTAACTGATTGAAAATTATATTTGATCATCTCCTGACCAACCATGATATCGAAGATGTTTTTACCGCTCTCCAGATTGTAATTCAATGTATTACTTAAAATCCAGTTTCCTGCATAATTTGCTGCAACATCCACTCGGTTTGTATTTTCAGACATGAATCCCGATACATATTTTAGTTGCATGTTGCGTTGCCAGAATCCTGTATAATCAATACCAAGGGTGGAACGGAAATTCAAATTTTCCAGTATCTTTAAATCGAGATTTACATTGCCAAATAACCGGACTAAATCGTTATAATTTTGCTTATTGTCTTCAATAATACGAACGGGGTTTTGTCTGTCGCTCATACCCGCTACAGGGCCGCCCCATCCACCATCGATGGTGTGAACCGGAATTATCGGTTGAATTTCATGCGTCATATTGAGTATTCCCCATGAATCTATCATCGACCTCCTCATTTTTGATACCGCTAAGTTTTCTCCAATCTTTAAACGGTCATTCAACAATGTATAATCCGAATTAATACGAGCCGTAATTCTATTGTACGAAGTTCCTTTAACTGTACCCGTATTGTCGAAATAATCCACTGAAAATAAAGCGCGTCCTTTATCCGTTCCGGTAGATAACGTTAAACTGTAGTTTTGAGTCCATCCTGTTCTGCCGACTTCTTTCATCCAATCGGTGTTAGCAGGGCGCATGGTTTTTTGCTGATCCAAGTATTCAGGCATTATTACTCTGTCCAATATATATCCGGTATTGGCATCTCCATGCCATTCAAAATTATACACCCCGAAATTGGGATTAACACCGTCATTCATTGCTGCTCTCCACTGTACTATTCCTCTTTCTTCGGCATCGAGTAAATCCAATGACTTGTAATAGTTTTGCGCTGTAAGGGAAGCACGAAAATCAACTTTTGTTTCGTTCCGATTTCCTTTTTTGGTGGTCACAATAATTACACCGTTTGCAGCTCTTGACCCATAGATACTTGCCGAAGAAGCGTCTTTCAGAACCTGAATCGATTCAATATCCGACGCCGATAATTCATTCAGGGAACGCTTACTGGGTACTCCGTCAATAATGTACAAGGGGTCATTATTTCCGAGTGTGCCAATCCCTCTGATTCGTACGGAAGCGCCTCCGTCGGGAGCTCCACTGGTTTGTATGAACACGCCCGGCACACGTCCTTGTAATGATTTCATGGCATTACCGGTATTCATGTTTTCGATATCATCCATCTTAACAACCGATACTGCCCCAGTTAAGTCTGCCTTTTTTTGCGTAGTATAGCCTGTTACAACTATCTCCGATAGCGCAGTGGCATCTTCTTTCAGCACGATTTGGGCGGGGACTTCACGTGCACTCATTTCCAATGTAATGAACCCGACGTAACTAATTACAATTGTGCTTGCTTCAGCAACATTTAAAGAAAAGTTTCCGTCGTAATCGGTTACAGTACCGTTACTTGTGCCTTTTTCTAAAATAGTTGCCCCAATAACGGGTTCATTGTTCGCATCCACGATTGTGGATTTTACGGTAATTTGCTGGGCAAAAATGATTTGTACCCAACACAAGAGTATTACGCCGATTATACTCTTTTTTAGGTTCAGAATTTTGTACATACGCTTTAATTTTTGTGTTTATATTTCCACTGCAATGATATTGCAAACTCAAAAAACGTACGATAAAAAATGTAACAAAT
>JAQVEB010000144.1 GCA_028698105.1 Petrimonas sp.
CATTGATGTAGAAAGGTTGATTTGCTTTTAAAATTCCCTGAATGTCTTTTCTAACCTTGTTCTTTACTTTGCCTTTTGCATCCGGCAGTTCACCCAGTGAATCGGCTTTCACGTAAGGAGCATACGATTCCATTAAGCCATCATACATAACCTTATCGTTGGCTTCTTTTCCAAGCATTTGTTTGGTTCGTTCTTCGTCAAACGCTTTATTCCCGATATCACCATAAATTTTCCAGGTTTCGGGATCGTTCATCGTTTCGGGATTGGTAATGGCTTGTTTAATTAATGTGCGCGCTTCGGTCAGATCTTTACTGTCAATAGCGCGTTTAGCGTCTTTCAAAGCTCCTTTCTGGGCAAACATACTACCCACGGAAAAAGCTGCGACCATAGTAAGAAATAGAAATTTTTTCATTTTATTCATTTTTAATGGATTAATTAGTTCTAATTTTTTTAGTTAATTACTTTACTGTTTCTTAGACTGAAGAATGACGAAAAGTTTAAAACATAGTTGCTATTCCTCGCTTTCAATTTCGTTTTCGGTTATATCTTCGTTTGTAATTTCGATAACTTCTTCATCCAGTTCCTCCGAGTTTACTTTACATACGGAAGCAATTTCATCGTTTCTTTTTTCCAAATTAATGAGACGCACACCCTGTGTAGCTCTTCCCATGATGCGAATATCGGAAATTTTTACGCGTATCGTTATACCAGACTTGTTAATTATCATTAAATCGTTGTCGTCGGTTACATTTTTGATGGATACCAACTTACCGGTTTTTTCGGTGATGTTTAGTGTTTTCACCCCTTTGCCACCCCGGTTTGTAATTCGGTAAACGGGCTCTCCGTCTTCGTCGTTCAAATTCGTGCGTTTTCCGTAACCTTGTTCGGAAACTACAAGTATGGAATCGGGAGAATCGCTGTCCATGCAGATCATGCCCACAATAGCGTCCTGGCCGTCGTCGTCGAGACGCATACCGATAACGCCCGTTGCCGTACGTCCCATCGGGCGGACATTTTCTTCATTGAAGCGTATTGCCCTGCCATTTTTATTGGCCATGATGATATCTTTTTTGCCGTCGGTTAAGCGAACGGAAATCACTTGGTCATCGTCGCGAATGGTGATGGCATTCACGCCATTCTGGCGCGGACGCGAGTAAGCTTCGAGCACGGTTTTCTTCACGATTCCCTGGCGTGTACCGAAAATCAGATAATGTGAGTTGATGTACTCTTCGTCATCGAATCCCTGCACACGAACGAAAGCGGTAACGGCATCGTCCGGATCAATATTCAGCAGGTTTTGAATGGCTCTTCCTTTGGAATTTTTTGTTCCTTCCGGAATCTCATATACACGCAACCAATAGCACTTACCTTTTTGCGTGAAGAAAAGCATGTAATTGTGCATGGTAGCCGGATAGATGTGCTCCACAAAGTCTTCATCGCGCGTTTCGGAACCCTTGGCCCCCACTCCGCCTCTGTTTTGCGTGCGGAATTCGGTGAGCGCCGTGCGTTTCACGTATCCGAAATGCGAAATGGTGATGATCATATCGTCGTTGGAATAAAAATCTTCCGGATTGAGTTCTTCGGATGAAAAGATGATTTCGGAACGACGTTCATCGCCGAATTTATCTCTTATTTCGATCAATTCATCTTTGATCACCTGCATACACAACGCGTCGTCACTAAGGATTTGGTTCAAATAATTGATCAATTTTTGAATCTCTTCGTATTCTGCCCGCAACTTGTCCTGCTCAAGGCCTGTTAATTGGCGCAATCGCATTTCCACGATGGCTCTCGCCTGAATATCCGACAATTCAAACCGATCCATTAAGCGCTGTATGGCTTCCTGCGGCGTGCTTGAACTGCGGATGATGGCAATCACTTCATCAATATTGTCCGATGCAATGATCAGTCCTTCAAGGATATGAGCTCTTTCCTGCGCTTTGCGCAATTCATATTTCGTTCGCCTGATCACCACATCGTGGCGATGTTCAACGAACAAAGAGATCATGTCTTTGAGGTTCAGCATCTGCGGCCGGCCTTTTACCAACGCGATGTTGTTTACGCTGAACGAAGATTGCAGCGCCGTGTATTTATAGAGCTTATTAAGTACAACGTTAGCGTTTGCATCGCGTTTAATATCCACTACAATGCGCATGCCGCGGCGGTCGCTCTCGTCGTTTACATTGGAAATTCCTTCTATTTTTTTGTCCCCTACCAAATCGGCTATATGCTTGATCATATCGGCTTTATTGACCAAATAAGGGATTTCGGTAATGATAATTTTATCGTGCGTTTTACCGGTTTCAATTTCAGCGCGGCCGCGCATCACGATGCGTCCCCTACCCGTTTCAAAAGCCTCTTCCACGCCTTTGTAGCCGTAAATGTAACCCCCGGTTGGGAAATCGGGAGCTTTGATGTATTGCATCAGTCCACGCACATCAATTTCCCTGTCGTCAATGTAGGCAATTGTGCCGTTAATGCACTCCGTTAGGTTATGCGGAGCTATGTTGGTGGCCATTCCCACGGCAATACCAGCCGATCCGTTTATTAACAGATTGGGAATACGCGTAGGCAATACGGTTGGTTCCTGAAGGGTGTCGTCAAAATTTAACTGAAAATCAACCGTTTCCTTGTCTATGTCGCGGAGCATTTCTTCGGCCAGCTTGTTGAGTCTGGCTTCGGTGTAACGCATTGCTGCCGGACTGTCTCCGTCAACGCTGCCCATGTTTCCCTGCCCGTCAATAAGCGTATAGCGCATGCTCCAGTCCTGAGCGAGCCGCACCATGGCGTTATAAACGGACGAATCGCCGTGCGGGTGGTATTTACCGAGCACTTCACCGACAATTCTTGCCGATTTTTTATGCGGTTTATCGGCGGTATTTCCGAGTTCGGACATTCCGAAAAGAATTCTCCGGTGTACGGGTTTAAAGCCGTCACGTACGTCCGGCAACGCTCTGGATACGATAACAGACATCGAATAATCGATGTATGCCGATTTCATTTCATCTTCGATATTAATCTTAATGACTCTGTCTTCCTGATCAATCATGTTATATTGTGATTTTTCTCTTTATATTTTAATTCTTATGTATCTCTTTTACAGATATATGATTTAAATAAATAGCATTTCTAAAAACTTTACTAAGATACTGCTTTTTGACGGATTTAACAAACGAATGACGCTAAAAAATACTTTCGGAGTGCCTCCATTTTAAGATATTTTATTATTGAGGGAAAACGTTTGTCAGACAAACAAAAACCCCGAAAAGAACGATTGTTTCTTGCGGGGTTTTTGAGTGATTTGTTACGGATTTCATCCGTTTTTGCCGTGGCAATTCTTATATTTCTTGCCGCTTCCGCACGGACAGGGATCATTGCGCCCCACCTTCTTTTCCACGCGCACGGGTTCCATTTTCCGCTCGCGCTGCTGTGGTTCGCCATCGGCGCCGGCTTGCCCGGGCATGCGATCAATTTCGTCTTTTTGTGTGCGGTATTTGCTGTAATCGGTCTTCTGTTCAGGTGCTGCCTGACGCACATTTTCGGGATTCTGAATAGGAATTTGTCCCCTCATTAAAATGGAAACCGACTGTGAATTAATATCTTCAACCATGATTTTGAACAGGTTGAAGGATTCCAGTTTATAGATCAATAACGGGTCTTTCTGTTCGTAACTCGCGTTCTGAACAGATTGACGCAATTCATCCATTTCGCGCAAATGTTCTTTCCAATGCTCGTCTATGGTGTGCAACAAAATAGATTTCTCAAACGATTTTACCAGCGCTTTTGAACCCGATTCGTACGCTTCCTTAAGGTTGGTGGCAATGTTGTACACTTTCTTACCGTCGGTAATCGGGATCAGGATATTTTCGTACATCGCCCCCTGGTTTTCGTAAACCTGTTTGATAACCGGATTGGCTATCTCGGCCATTTTATCCACTTTGCGTTTAAAACTTCCAATGGCTTTATCGAATATCTGTTCAGCTTGCTGAGCGGGTTTCATGTCTTTCATCCCTTCTTCGGTGAAAGGCATTTCAACCGCCATGATGCGATAAAGTTCCATCTGCATTTCGTCGTAATAATCCACGTTTCCTTCCACGATGTTGTTGGACGTGTCCTGAATCATGTTGAGCACATCCATTTCAATACGTTCGCCCATCAGCGCATGCTTGCGGCGTTTGTAGATCACTTCGCGTTGCGAATTCATCACGTCATCATACTCCAGCAAACGTTTACGGATACCGAAGTTGTTTTCTTCCACTTTCTTTTGGGCTCGCTCTACCGATTTGCTCAGCATATCGTGTTCAAGCACATCGCCTTCTTTGAATCCCATTCGGTCCATAAGTCCGGCTATACGTTCGGTGGCGAAAAGACGCATCAAATCGTCTTCGAGCGAAACAAAGAACACCGATGAACCCGGGTCTCCCTGACGCCCTGAACGACCGCGCAACTGACGGTCAACGCGTCGCGATTCGTGACGCTCCGTACCGATGATGGCCAACCCGCCTGCTTGGCGTACTTCGGGTGCAAGCTTGATGTCGGTACCACGTCCGGCCATGTTGGTGGCGATGGTAACAACCCCTGTTTGTCCTGCGTGCGCAACGATCTCCGCTTCGCGTTGGTGCAGCTTGGCATTCAGCACGTTGTGCTTAATTTTTCGCAATGTGAGCATTCGGCTCAACAATTCCGATATTTCCACGGAAGTAGTACCAACCAACACCGGACGGCCTTGGTTTACCATTTTTTCGATCTCTTCGATCACGGCCATGTATTTTTCCCGTTTGGTTTTGTAAATACGGTCGTTCATATCGTCGCGGATCACCGGTTTGTTCGTGGGGATTACCACCACATCCAGCTTGTAAATATCCCACAACTCGCCTGCTTCCGTTTCGGCCGTACCGGTCATACCGGCCAACTTGTGGTACATACGGAAATAGTTTTGCAGCGTAATGGTAGCATAAGTTTGCGTAGCGGCTTCAACTTTCACGTGCTCCTTAGCCTCGATGGCCTGATGCAGCCCGTCGGAATAACGCCTTCCCTCCATGATACGGCCGGTTTGCTCGTCCACGATTTTCACCTTGTTGTCAATAACCACGTACTCATCGTCCTTTTCAAACAACGTGTATGCTTTCAGCAATTGGTTAATGGTGTGCACGCGTTCCGATTTGATGGCGTAATTTTGCAGCAATTCGTCCTTTTTTGCCGCTTTTTCTTCATCGGTATGTCCTTCGTTTTCCAGCGCCGAAAGTTGGGTGGCAATATCGGGAAGAACGAAAAACAACGGGTCGTCGGATTTTCCCGTGAGCAAATCTATACCTTTATCGGTGAGTTCCACCGTATTATTCTTCTCATCTATAACAAAATACAACGGATCGGTAACGATGTGCATGTTGCGATTTTGCTCCTGCATGTAAAACTCTTCGGTTTTCAACATTCCGGCTTTTATGCCTTGCTCGCTCAGGTACTTGATCAACGGTTTGTACTTGGGCATCCCTTTAAATGAACGGAACAGCAGCAGGTAACCTTCTTCCTGCTCCTTTTTATCTTCCGATGCTATTTTTGTTTTTGCCTCTGCGAGCAACCGGGTTGTGAGGTCTCGTTGCGCTTTAACGACCATCTCCACACGCGGACGGAAAACATCGAAAAGCTGGTCTTCGCCTTTGGGAATTGGCCCGGAAATTATCAACGGCGTACGGGCATCGTCAATTAACACAGAGTCAACCTCATCCACGATGGCGTAATTGTGCTTGCGTTGCACGAGGTCTTTGGGTGAAACAGCCATGTTATCGCGCAGGTAATCGAACCCGAATTCGTTGTTCGTTCCGAATGTAACGTCGGCATTGTACGCCTTGCGTCGCGCATCGGAGTTGGGCTCGTGTTTATCTATGCAATCCACCGAAAGGCCGTGAAACATGTACAAGGGTCCCATCCACTCCGAGTCGCGCTTGGAGAGATAGTCGTTCACCGTAACCACGTGTACGCCATTGTGCGTTAGTGCGTTAAGAAAAACCGGAAGCGTTGCGACCAATGTTTTACCTTCACCTGTAGCCATCTCGGCAATTTTACCCTGATGCAGCACAACGCCGCCGAAAAGCTGTACATCGTAATGCACCATATCCCAGGTTATTTCGTTGCCTCCGGCAATCCAATGGTTTTGATAAATGGCCTTGTTGCCTTCTACCCGTACGAAATCGTGCACGGCAGCCAAATCGCGGTCGAATTCGGTTGCCGTAACTACAATTTCTTCGTTTTCTTTAAACCTGCGGGCCGTATCTTTCATAATTGAAAAAGCTTCCGGAAGGATTTCTTCGAGAATCTTCTCGAATTTTTCCATGATGTCTTCTTCAATTTTATCAATTTCTTTCCATATTTTTTCGCGTTCCTCGAGTTCAATATCTTCAATGCCTGTTTTAAGTTCTTCAATTTTAGCCCTTTCCTCACTCACGTATTCCTGCACTTTTTTGTCGAGTTCTTTCGTTCTCTCACGCAGTTCGTCGTTCGATAATTTTTGGATTTCTGGATAAGCGGCTTTTATTTTTTCAACAACAGGATTGGTAGCTCTTAAATCGCGTTGAGCTTTATTTCCAAACAGCTTGGATATGATTTCGTTAAATCCCATATTTTTTATGTATTCGCTGCAACCACCACGGGATGCAGTATGTTGTTATTATTTTTTTTATTAGTGATTGTCCGTATTTTAATATAATTCTTTCAAGATATTTGCTTTAGCCGCGTTCGGGGCGCGAATGCGCAAGCGATAGGCAACGGAAGGAGCTATTTCGGTAGCTTCTATGGTGCGGTAAATGCGTTGAGGTTTAATGTTTTGTCCAAAAAAGATGACCGGAGCCGAGACGGCATTGTTACGCACTTTCTGATTATCGGCCGATGGCCCTGTAACAATTTCCCAGCCGGGTTGGAATTCCAGAAACAAATCGCCCGATATGCCCTTGTGATAACCGTTGCGGTAAAACTGCACCATCTGGTTGTAAGCGCCGTGAAGCATTTGTTGCGATGTTATTACATCCTGTATTCCTGCCGATTGCACCAAAAACTCGGCTGCGCGGTTTTGAAATTCGCCGATGCTGATCTTTTTATCTTCGATAAGTTTCCTGTCGAAAAACAGCTGGCCGTTGTAATATTTTTTTATCCATTGATCTTTTCCATAAACGGCCATCAGATACATGTTCAAGAGTGCCTGACTTCGGTCGGGACGAAACTCGCCACCCGGAAGGGTCAAATCCTTCGGATAAACTTCCTGTTCGTTGTAGTATCCGGTAGAAACCACGAAGATCAACGTATTTTTCAACCCGACAGTTTTCTCGATAGTTTCCAGTAATTGTGCCAACTCATCGTCTAAACGGTAGTAAGTGTCCTGGATTTCAATGGAGTAGTTTTTGTCAAGGGCGTTTTCGAAGTTGCCTGCGTAAAACGTGAGCGCCAAAAAATCGGGATAAATACCCTTCCCCAGCGAACCGGAGTTTAATATTTTCCCGGCCATTTCACGTATCTCGGTGTTCACCAATGGTGATTGCTTGAACAACCTAACGTTATTTTTTTTGCCTGACCCGAAAAAATGTTGAAACTTATACACGTTTTGCGTGTAAGGATACGCCGTGTAACGCGAAACATCGTTGGCGGGCTGCCACGAGGGGCTTCCGATGGTGCTGCTCAACGATTGGCTGCCGCGGTTTTGTTGGTCAACAAGGGGTTGTTTCGCGGTGTAAAAGGTGCTGGAAGACCATTTTCCCGTGTAGTCTTCAATCCAGTAAGCGCAGCTTGCAGCATGTTAGCCGGAGGCG
>JAQVEB010000145.1 GCA_028698105.1 Petrimonas sp.
TAACCGGAAAATCGCTTATATCGTCGCTTCCTTTCAACACAGCGCCTTCTTCAATATAGAGATGTGTTTTCGGTTTAAAGAAAAGCGAGCCGCTTAAGAAAGTTCCCTTGGGAATGATGATTACGCCTCCTCCCTCTTGTGCAGCTTTGTCTATAACTGCTTGAATTTTTTCGGTTTGCAAGACGGTACTATCGTTCACCACACAATAATCCGTAAGAGTGTATTTTTTTCCTAAATCGTCTAATCTGAGCGATTGTGTTTCACTAAACCACGAAGGAATCGGCGTTCCGTCAGGAAATCTATTCTGTGCATTTACCATACTAACGGTAAATAACAACAGGGCAATTAAAGTGATCAAATTGTGTTGTATATCCATTTTTCTCATCTATATTTCGAATAAGTTATATTCTCTTCCTTCAGATTTAATACGTTGAAAACGTTGTTGTAAAATTTATTGATCTTTCCTACCTCCACATTTTTGATTTCCACATTGGCTATGGGAAGACGCTCATCGCCTTTAAGATCATAAACTGAGTCAGCCGATTTCACCCGTATATTGTTCAAATAGATCCCGTTGATTTTCGTGATCCGGGTTTCGTAAGTAGGTACCAGATTTTTCCACTGATAAAGCACATCGGTATCAATTTCAAGCACGCGTTGAGTTGCTTCGCCCTGCACATTCTCCATATAAATGTTTTCTATAAAACCTCCTCTGCGATGATTGGTTTTGATATAAAAAACTCGGTAAACGGAGTCTGTGACCTGACAATCGTGCATATAAACGTTGCGCACCCCGCCTGACATTTCGCTTCCAATCCCTAAAAGCACGTGCCCTTTTATAACATTGCAGTTTCGTATCACAATATTTTCGCATGGCGTTTGCAAACGCCATGCATCCTGATTTCTTCCGGCTTTGATAACCACCGCGTCATCGCCCTGGTCGAATGTACAGTCCTCGACAAGAAAATTGCGCGTCATTTCGAGGTCAATACCATCGTTATTGTGTCCGTGGGCTTTCACATCAAGATTACGAGCGATACCTCCATCACACATGTACATGTGAATTGTCCAAAACGGGCTTTCACGAATCTTAAAACCATCCAGCAACACATTTTTGCAACGGTTAAACTGAATAAGATGCGGACGCAGATGATTTTCTCCCAATGCCATCTGGCGCTGCTCGACAGGTACGTCTGTAGATGCTTCTGTATATAAATCCTTCAAGGCATTCATGTGCGCAGGGGGACGGCTGAACCATGTTTCCCACAAATCCATTTTGGGCCTCAATGTCCCTTTCCCTGTAATTGCGATATTTTGGCAACCGAATGCATATATCAACGGCGAATAGTTATAACACTCCAAGCCCTCCCACGAAGTTTTAACGGCCGGTAAATAATCCGATGGATTGTCCGTGAAAATTAACTCGGCTCCTTCTTCCAAATACAAATTTACATTGCTTTTCAAATGAATGGGTCCCGTGAGCCATGCACCTGAAGGAACCACCACACGGCCACCGCCCTTTTTGTTGCATGCAGTAATGGCTTTATCTATCGCTTTCGTGTTGTTGAATTCTCCACCCGATTTAGCTCCGTATCTTGTAATCAGATAATCCTTTTTGGGATAAATGAATTCCTGGACAGAGTCCATCGGAAAGGGGGCTTTTATGATAATCGTTTTGTAATCTCTGCTCGCGGCAATTGCGGTTGAGATACAAAAAATAAAGGTTGCTAATCCTATCAAACGTTTAAGAAATCGGTGTGCCATTGTAATGATTATTTTCGAATAAAAATAATGAAAGAGAAAGGACATACAAATATGCCTCTTTCTCTTATCATGGAAATTTAATCAATACCCCGGATTTTGGTACTGCCCCTTTGCAGCTGCGTCTAACAGATTACCATTTTCGTCCGTAAGCATATCTATAAATGTTTGTGGGAAAGGCTTAAACGTATTGAAAGGCCTGAAAACGCCCTTGCCATTACCTGTTTGTCCTTGTCCGGCTTCAATGTTATCAGCTACCGGCCAATGATTTTGGAGTGTGGAGCCCATCTGCTGATGCCACATAATCCGATCCGCCTGAATTCCCGCGTGATGAATACCTTCGTAAAGGGTTAACTCACCAATCATTTCTCTGGTTAATTCATTGTATATAAAATGGACGAAGCGTTGCTCATTTGTGGCTGCACTGGATGGATAATTTTCAGCGATAGAATTTGCAGATGCCCCATCCCAATAACTTGCGTCTATTTTCATATCCGACACGCGACTATAAGAAACCGTGTAAGGATATTGCTTTTCGCTCGATATTAAATTCTCGGAACCTGGATATAGCCGCGCCAAAACTTCGGCTCTGTTCTCACCTGATTTATAAGCTGCCCTTTCGCGCACTTTATTAATATCATTAATAGCCATCGCATAATTTCCTTTTCTGCCATATGCTTCAGCCCTAATCAGATATGTTTCTGCTATACGAAATATCGCAACGTTTCGGCTCCCATATTCTGAGCGTAGAGCCGTTCTGTTAATGTCAATATGCTTCTTAACAGTTGCGGCAACACCAACTCCTTTTTCTAATCCAATATTATTGGCAGTAAAGTCGTTACTTCCGTCTCTGCGATAATAATATATGTCACCATCCTTTGTCCAACGTGGATACAAAACATAGGGTTGTGCCTTAGCTTTTTCTATAGGAATTGCTGTTTCTTTCGTATTTTCCAGAAATACCAATCCTAAGTCGCCTTTTCCAATCTTATGTTCACCGGGTACAGCGTTACGTCCATTCCACGATTGTCTAGTGTATGTCGGTAATACGTTTGAATTAAAATATGCAGCATCGGCACTTGACCAAATTTTCGTAGTATTTTTGGGGTCGTTATAAGCAAAATAATCCACATCATTATCGCCATCCGCAAGCAAAGCCTTGTACTCAATCAAAAATGTTTTTTCGAAACGGGAATCAGATAGTTTGTCAGTAAAAACATCATATCCCCAATCATTTGTTCTCATTCTAACATTCATATCTCCATATGCCCATGTTCTATTTGGCAATCCCCATAATGCATTAATATAATTGTTCGTCATATAGACATGAAATCTCATACCGTAACGCGTATTAGCAAGATTGGGTCCGAATGAAGCAGCCAAAATAATCTCAGGGTTGTTTTCCGAAGGGTAGGAACCTTTTGCAACGGCAAAAATGTCGGCATAATCATCCGCCAAATGATAATTGATAGTATTATCAATCACTTGTGACGCAAAATAGATACATGAGTCTAAATCTGTGGAAACGTTACCCTTGTACAGCATGCCAAGATAGGCATTTGGATTCGCATTATCAATGGTGCCGTCCGATTTTCTGTATTGAGCATAATTGGCTCCTTGTGCCCGCTGAAGATAAAGTTTTGCCAAAAAATGGGCTGCGGCGCCTTTTGAGACTCGTTCTCGTCCTTCAGTTGAATTGTTATCTATAGCCGTTCCCGGCAGATTGTCAAAACAGTAACGTAAATCTGTGATCAACTGTTTATAAATTTGTTCAGATGTTGATTTAGGGAAATTATAAGCATCTGGAAGTGAATTGTTGCTTTTTAGCGTCATGTGCACATCTCCAAACTGAGTGTTGAGCATATAATACACCCATGTTCTTGTAAATAAAGCCTCCGATAAACGTTCAGCAGCGTACTTTTTATCTGTCGCAAAACGCCCTAGGGCATCTCCATTTCTTATTGTTTCGATAGCCCGGTTACAATTGTTTATAATGGGATAACCTCCGAGTAACTGTTTCCCATAATACCCCATCAAGTAGTTTGCATAGGTGTTTCCTGCGGCTCCTGAAGGAGTCCAGATAGTGGGGGAATAAACATCCCATCCGTTATCTCCTCTTATTTCCGCATCAGTTCCTACATGGAACAGATAAACACCTTCTTCCCATCCATATTTCCATCTGAGTGCATCATATGTCCCGTTGATGAGTTGCTCTAATCCTTCTTCGGTGTTGAAGTAATCCTGCGTAATTACCGAAACCATTTCTTCCTCAAGAAATTTATCTGAACAAGCCAGTACACCTATTATCGCAAATAAAATTATTATATATTTTTTCATAATCATTTTTTATTAAAAACCGAATCTTAATCCCAGCACATAACTACGCATTATAGCTGTATTATTTGTTTGGCCTCCGGCCATTGCAGCAGATTTTGAATCCCATCCGTTAACATCATCCGGGTTAATTCCTATTTTTACCAAATCCCCTCCGAATATGAATGGATTTAATACCTGTCCATAAACTTGCATACTTGAGAGATTAAATTTTTTCAAAACACTTTCGGGAAAGGTATAGGATAGTGCAATATTTCTTACAGCTACCATATCACCGAGAGCATAATTCATAACATCCGTATTACCATTATGAATCCGGGTTGTTGGCTGAGGAAATCGTCCCCCAGTATTTGTCGGGCTCCAAACATCATTTTCAACTCTGCGTCCGTAGGTTTGTAACAACCCATAGTAAAGATTTCCTACACGAGCATAAACAAAGAAGTTCAATTGCCAATTTTTGTAAGTGAAGGTGTTCGTTATGCCACCTATCCATTTTGGCCGGTTTGATCCCAAAATAACGGCATCATCATCATTGATCTTTCCGAAACCATTGTCAAGTAAGGTTATTTTATCACCCGATCCCAAAGTGTACGTCTTTGAACCTTCAGTACCTTCAGCTACTTCTACCATGGGTTGCTGGTCAATTACCTTTACCTGCCCAAGTATGTAGGTCAACTTACCAACTGTTTTGTAAATATCCATCAAACGTTGATCCTCCGGTGTATCCTGCCACAATCTGTCAAATTTATAATCCCTCATCACCCTTATCGGATAGCCTATGAACCAACCGTTGCTCTTATCATCTTGTTTTCCATCTGCTAATTCCACGATTTTTTCACGATTTGTTGACCAATTAAAATCTGTTTGCCAACTAAAATCGGATGTGCGAACATTCATTGTCGTCAATGAAACCTCGAAGCCGTTATTCTGTGTTCTTCCCACGTTGGTTTGAATACTTACATATCCTAATATGGCCGGAATGGAACGTGACATCAACAAATCGTATGTATTGGATTGATAATATTCAAGTGTTCCGGATATCCGGTTATTTAAAATACCAAAATCGAGCCCTATATTTGTCTGAGCCGTTTTTTCCCAACCTAATGAATAGTTGGGCATAACCGAGGCTTTTGCTCCGGGAACATCCGTATTGTTGAATACTTGATTTGCTGCCATTAGTGATCCGGTTGTACTGTATGCTCCAACCGAAGAGTTACCTGTGACACCCCAACCGTATCTCAGTTTTAATTGACTTACCCAGTCCATCTGTTGAATAAACGGTTCCTGTTCCATTTTCCACGCAACTGCTAATGACGGAAAAAAGTCCCATTTGTTCCCTTTTGCTAACATGGAAGCCCCGTCCCATCTGCCGGTGGCTGTTAACAAATACTTATTCATCAATGAATAATTTATTCGTCCCATGTATGATGCTAATGCATATTTAGAGAAACCTGAATCATAACCTTGCGGTTTTCCCAGCCCGTTAGCAGCCAAGGAATACCACATTGCTGATGAATACAAGAGATCTTGTGACCTTACCCACAAATTTTCATTTCTTGTTTGCTGCGCAGATTGTAAGAGAGTGACATTCAAAGAATGCATATCTTTCCAATCCTTATTGATATACAACAAATTTTCCAATACCCACGAAAAACTTGTCGCGTTGTTATTATATCCCGTCATTGGTTCAGAGGAAGGTGGCTTTGATCCGATGGGATTGGTGTAATATTTATCGTAAAAACTACCTTCGCGACGATGCCTGAATTGAGCCCCCAGATTCATTCGGAACTTTAACCAAGAGGTAAGATCAATCTCTGTGAAATTACTGCTCATCATTGAATATACCCTGTCTTCATTTATACCATTTTCAATGTTCAACAATACGTTATCCCCCGATGGCCCCTGTCCTGTACCCGGATTCATCAGATTTCCATCTTCGTCATAAGCAGGAGCATACGGAAGCAATGCTAATGCTTGTCCGTAAGAATCTTTGGCAGTGGTATTTTCGCCGTTGTTGATCATTCCGTAATTTTGAACTGAATAATTCGCATTTAATGAAGTTCCTACTTTTAGCCATTTCACAGGATTAACCTCTCCATTAATATTTGCAGTAAAACGCTGATAATCCTGATCAACCATTGACGATTGTTGATTCAGATAAGCCAAAGACATATATAGTCGCGATTTTTCTGAACCCGATGAAAGCGAAACTTGATGATTATTCGTCAATCCGGTTCGTGTAACAAGATCCGGCCAATGTTGATCGAACAAATTTGCAGAATTGTAAACCGGTACCAGATCGGCATATCCCATTGCTTTTTCTTCGGCAGTTGACTGCCTTAGCACCTGATTTCCATTAGAATCCAATTGATAAGCCGTACCTAAGATTCTACGCATATAATTTTGATTTCCCATGAAAAGCATCATATCTCTCTCCATGTCGGGCGCTGTACCGTAAGCTCCTCCGTAGGTACCCCCATTTACGTATGCCGAGCGTTGCCAATCGAGTAACTCCCCCGATCCCATCCAATCCGTTAGCGAATTTATACGATTGAAAGAAACCGTGCCGTCGTAATTTACGGATACTTTCCCTACGACTCCTTTTTTGGTTTGTACCAATACAACCCCGTTAGCACCGCGTGAACCGTAAATAGCTGTAGCCGAAGCATCTTTAAGCACTTCGATGGAAGAAATGTCATTCGGATTTATATCCATCATAGACCCAGAGGCCAAAGGAATCCCATCCACTACGTAAAGAGGTTCATTCGATGCATTGATAGATCTGTTTCCGCGTATGCGAATGGACGCTAACTCTCCCGGTCTGTTGTTCGAAGTGATATCTACTCCGGTTGCTTTACCTTGCAGTGCTTGTAGTGCATTTTGTACCGGTTGTTCTTTGATCTGTTTTTCGGTTACACGGGATAAAGCGCCTGTTACGTCACTTTTCTTTTGAACTCCGTATCCTACAACCACAAGTTCATCCAAGGTTTGCGTATCTTCACGTAATGTTACATTAATCACTGTTTTGCCGGTCACGGGTATGGTTTGCGTTGCATAACCGATATACGAAATCTGAAGTACCGCATCATTCGGAACATTAGCGAGTGTAAAATTCCCGTCAATGTCCGAAGTCGTTCCATTGGTTGTTCCTTCAACGATGATTGTAGCACCAATGACCGGAACACCACTTCCATCAACAATATTACCCCTTATCGTTTTGCTTTGCGCAAACACGAAAGCAGGAATTGCTAATAAAAAGATACCAAAGAGTAATCCTGAAAATAGATTTTTACAAGAATTACAATGTCTGTTTTTTTGTTGACAATCTTTCATTCTCTTTGCATTAAAAAATAATTAAACTTATAAGTAGTTTAAAATAATTATAGTTATAATTGTTAAATTATTTTTATGTTTCATATATTTTTACTACATTTGTCTCACAATCAAAGATATATGAGAAGAGTAGTACTTGATAGAAACGAAAGAGAGAGATTAGAATATTTGCAGAAACACAGCAGCAATTCGGTTGAGCGCA
>JAQVEB010000146.1 GCA_028698105.1 Petrimonas sp.
CATTGCGTTACCGTTTATATAAACAGGAAGAAAATATCACCTATTACGTCTGTTCAGGGACACCGGTAGATTGTGTGAAACTGGCGCTGAACGAATTTTTGGAAAGAAAGCCCGACTTATTGGTTTCCGGCATCAATCACGGTTCCAATGCCGGTATCAGTGTACTTTATTCGGGAACGGTGGGTGCGGCTATCGAAGGCTGTGTTTTTAATGTTCCTTCGGTCGCGATGTCGTTGTGCGAGTATAATCCCGATTCCGATTTTTCGCAAGCCGCAAAAGTGGCGTTCAATGTTGCTGAAAAAGTACTTGAAGAAGGACTTCCCAAGGGAATCTGTTTAAACGTGAACGTGCCTGCCGGTGCGGTGAAGGGAATAAAAATAACGACTCAAACTCAGGGAAAATGGGTAAACGAGTATCTGAGAAGCCAGGACGGCGCAGGCCGCGATGTTTTTTGGATGACAGGGAATTTTGAAAACTGGGAACAGGATAACGATAATTCGGATGAATGGGCATTGGCTAACGGGTATGCGGCTGTGGTTCCCGTTAAAATTGATATGACAGCTCACGATTTTATACCTGAACTGAAAATGTGGAATTTGTAGAGATGCACACGGTGGTGCATCTCTACAAAAGAATAAAATTACATGAAATATTACCTTATAGCCGGAGAAGCATCGGGTGATTTGCACGCCTCGAACCTGATGAAATCGCTCAGGAAACTGGACGAAAAAGCCGATTTTCGTTTTTTCGGAGGGGATCTGATGGCCGCTGAAGGTGGAACGCTTGTAAAACATTACCGGGAGTTGGCGTATATGGGTATTATTCCCGTAGTGATGCATTTACGGACTATCTTGCGTAACATGAGGCAGTGTAAACAAGATATAGCCCGCTACCGCCCCGATGTTGTGGTTTTGGTTGATTACCCGGGCTTTAACCTGCAGATTGCCGAATTTGTACATCAAAAACTGCACATCCCGGTTCATTATTATATCTCACCGAAGGTGTGGGCGTGGAAAGAGTATCGGGTGAAATCGTTCAAAAAGTATGTGGATGAAATGCTGTGCATTCTTCCGTTTGAAGTGGATTTTTACAGGAAGCATGATTACCGGGTGCATTACGTAGGCAACCCAACGGTGGACGCTGTCGCTCATCGAGATCATCAAAACGAATTGTTCAGTGAATTTATTTCCGCCAACGAGCTGGAAAATAAACCGATCATTGCGTTGCTCGCGGGCAGCCGCAGGCAGGAGATCGCCGCGAATTTGCCGACAATGATTCAGGCGGTGAAAAGCTTCGAGGGGTATCAATACGTTATCGGCGGAGCTCCGGGCATAGAACCGTCGTTTTACGATGAACTCATTGCCTCGGAACCCGTTAATGCGATTTTCGGACAAACATATCGTCTCCTCGCCCAATCATCGGTGGCGCTGGTAACTTCGGGAACGGCTACGCTCGAAACAGCCTTGTTGAACGTCCCGCAGGTGGTTTGTTATAAAACATCGTTTCCCCGGTTATCGGCCTGGGCATTCAAAAACATACTCCACACGCCCTATATTTCATTGGTAAATCTTATCGCGGGAAAAGAAATCGTGAAGGAATTTTTTGCCGCAGGTTTCACCGTGGAAAATATCCGTGAAGAGTTGAAACGGTTATTGCACGTGCAGAATTACCGGAAAAACATGTTGGAAAACTATCGGGAGATGCGGCAGGTATTGGGTGCGGCGGGTGCATCGGACAAAGCGGCGCAGATTATTTTCGGGAAGATACGAAAAGATAAATTAGTATAATAATCTGTTTATCAGTATTTTTAATCGCATATAAAAATTTCGATTTTGCCATTTTCCGGTTTCGAAATGGAAGATTTCCTTCAAAAAACCGCTCACGCTTCTTCCGCCACCTGAAAGCTGATTTTGCATTCAAAAAATAAAATTTTTTACAGTTTTTCAATCTTTTTTTGTTTACTTTGTACCATCAATATCAAGAATCATATAAAATTTAATCACGATGAAAATTGGAATTCTCACTTCAGGCGGAGATGCTCCCGGAATTAACGCTACCATTCGCGGCGTTGGTAAAACAGGCATCAACCATTACGGTATGGAAATGATCGGTATTTTGAACGGCTTTTCGGGATTGTTGTACAAAGATATTATTCAGTTAAACGACGCTTCACTATCGGGTATCCTCAATTTGGGAGGAACAATCTTAGGGACGGCGCGTGAAAAAGTCTTTCGTAAAATGATCACTTCTCCCGACGAAAAAGACCGGCAACAAATAAAAAATGCCTATCACGAACTGGAATTGGATTGCCTGGTGTGCATCGGCGGAAACGGCACGCAACGCACGGCCTGGATGCTTTCGGAGCTTGGGCTCAATGTAGTGGGTATTCCAAAAACAATTGATAACGACATTTACGGCACGGATATCACCTTCGGGTTCGACACGGCCGTAAACATCGCAACAGAGGCGATTGACAGGCTGCACTCCACGGCAAGTTCCCACAAACGGATCATGGTTATTGAACTGATGGGGCACCATGCCGGTTGGATTACCCTGTATGCGGGAATGGCCGGCGGCGCCGATATTATTTTGTTGCCGGAGTTGGGCTACAACATGAAAGTGATCATTGATAAAATAAAACAACGTACCGAAGCCGGGAAACCGTATTCCATTATTGCCGTGGCCGAAGGTGTTGAAATACAAAACAGTAAGGAAAGACCGGCTACTTATTTCGCACGCGAAATTCAGGAACAAACCGGACTGGAAACCCGTGAAACCGTTCTGGGGTACATTCAGCGGGGCGGATCGCCATCGCCATACGACCGTAATTTGGGAACCCTGCTCGGCGGGCATGCCGCAAAACTCATTCACGAAGGGAAATTCGGGCGCATGGCATCAAAGATCGGTAAAGAGATCACCGATGTTCCGCTTTCGGAGGTAGCCGGAAAGCTTCGGCTGGTAACGCCCGAAGACCAATTGGTGCAACAAGGCAAACGCATGGGGATTTCCTTCGGCGTGTGGTAATTTATGCTGGTAAATAAAACGGTAAAAAGAAGTTGTCTCAAAGTTATCACTGTAGTTTCATTTTGTCATGTTGAACGAAGTGAAACATCTACATTGTCAAGCTAAATAGATTCTTCATTTCGCTAAAGCTCCATTCAGAATGACAATTTGATAGCAGACTTTACTTTTGAGGCAACCTCTTTTTATCGTAATTAAAACGCGAAATGCGGTTTAATCCTGTATTTCGTCCTTCAGATCTTCAAAATCCTGTGTATTGGTATCCTCCGGGACATTCGGCGTATTTTTTTTCACGTTTTCGATGATGGTTCCCTGCAGCGTTTTGTCTTCGCGCATTTTTTTTATCGCTTCCTTCGCAGCCATCTGATGCGATTCTTTTTTGGAGTAGCCGTTTCCGGTGCCAATCTCCAGATCGCCCACCGATACCGTGGATACGAATGTAGGGTTGTTCTGTTCGTCGTACGACGATTCGATTACGTTGAAACTCACGTCAATTTTGTTTTTCTGTCCCCATTCAATCAGGCGCGATTTGAAATCCACCTCGCGTTTCATCACTTTGTCAATGCTCAAATGTTGCTTGATCATGGTTTCGAACACGAAACTTTTGGCAACCCGGTATCCCTGATCGAGATAGATAGCGCCGATAATAGCTTCCAGCGCATCGCCGTAAATATTGGTATTGTGCGCCAGGTTGCGGGTAGAAGAAACAATAAGTTTGTCCAAACCCAGTTCCACAGCGAGTTTATTCAGCGTTTCGCGCTGAACGATACGCGAGCGGATGCTGGTCAGGAATCCTTCTTTCTTGTATTCGAAACGTTTGTACAGAATATCGGCCACGATGGCATCGAGAATGGCATCTCCCAAAAATTCGAGACGCTCGTTATTGACCCATCGTCCTTTTGGCGATCGGATAGAAGATGAACGGTGAGTAACGGCTTCCTTGTATAGATCTATGCGGTCGGGGCAAAATCCCAGCACTTTGCTGAAACTAAGATAAGGCTCTTTCCTTCTGACCGGAAGAACCTTTACCCTTTTAAAAAATCGTCTTAACACACTATTGTTTGTATTGCTTAAGAATCACACTTGCGTTGTGTCCTCCAAAGCCAAAAGTATTAGATAACGCAGCTCTTATCTCTCTTTTTTGAGCTTTGTTGAATGTGAAATTAAGATTATAATCAATTTCAGGATCGTTGTCTCCTTCTTCGTGATTGATGGTAGGAGGAACAATCTGATCGCGTATCGCCAAAATGGTGAGCATTGCTTCCAATGCACCGGCAGCGCCGAGCAAATGTCCTGTCATTGATTTTGTTGAGCTGATGTTTAGTTTGTAAGCATGATCGCCGAAAACCTCCGTGATTGCTTTCACTTCCGAAATATCGCCTACCGGCGTTGAAGTTCCGTGAACGTTGATGTAGTCAATATCTTCGGGTTTCATTTCGGCATCTTCCAGCGCATTGCGCATTACCAGCTTTGCTCCCAAGCCTTCGGGATGCGATGCGGTGAGGTGATACGCATCGGCCGACATGCCGCTACCGGCAACTTCGGCATAGATGTGTGCTCCGCGGGCAACAGCATGCTCCAATTCTTCCAGAATGAGGCAGGTAGCGCCTTCGCCGATCACAAAGCCGTCGCGGCTTGCGCTGAACGGGCGCGATGCCGTTTCGGGCGAATCGTTGCGCGTTGATAATGCGTGCATGGCGTTGAAGCCTCCTACAGCCGACGGGCTGACGGTTGCTTCGGCTCCGCCGGTTACAATGGCGTTTGCTTTTCCTAAACGAATGAGATTATACGCATCGGATATTGCATTTGTAGAAGAGGCACATGCCGAAACAGTTGCATAATTGGGGCCTCTCAGTCCGTAAATCATAGAGATATGTCCTGCGGAAATATCAGCTATCATTTTCGGAATGAAGAACGGGTTGAACCGGGGTCCTTTGTCTTTTTCGAGATAATATCCACCTACTTCTTCTTCAAAAGTTTTTATTCCACCGATTCCTGCAGAGAAAATAACACCGATACGGTCTTTGTTTTCTGTTTCCAGATCGAGACCCGAATTTTCCATCGCTTCTTTTGCTGCTTTGATGGCTAACTGGGCGTAGCGATCGTATTTCCTTGCTTCTTTACGGTCGAATATCTCGTTCGGGTCAAAGTCTTTCACTTCGCACGCGAAACGGGTTTTGAATAACGATGCGTCAAACTGGGTAATAGGCCCGGCACCGCTTTTTCCCGCTACGGCGTTTTCCCACGTTGTTTTAACGTCGTTGCCGATAGGGGAAACGGTTCCCAGGCCTGTTACCACTACTCTTTTTAACTCCATAAATACGTTGAAAATGGATTATTTCGCGTGCTGTTCTACGTATGCGATAGCGTCGCCAACCGTAGAAATTTTTTCAGCTTGATCGTCCGGAATAGAGATGTTGAATTCTTTTTCGAATTCCATAATCAATTCCACAGTGTCAAGAGAGTCAGCTCCCAAATCGTTTGTGAAACTTGCTGTATCTGTAACTTCAGATTCTTCAACACCTAATTTGTCGACAATGATAGATTTTACTCTTTGTGCTACTTCAGACATAACTTTTGATATTAATTAATAAATAAAAAATTTTATTCTTAAATTTGTGAGTGCAAAGTAAATTATTTTTTCTTTAACCGCATAACTTTTTAGAGAATAAATTCATCAAAAGTGCACATTTTTGTGTTTTTTGTGCATTATATTAACAGATTTCTATGGTTAAAATTGCCATTTTTGCTTCGGGAAACGGCTCAAATGCCGAGAATATTATCCGTTATTTCAAAGATAGTGAAGATATTTGTGTTTCGGTCATTGTATCGAATAACAGGAACGCCTACGTTCACCAACGCGCATTGGAATGTGGAATACCGTCGTTTACTTTTACAAAAGAGGAGTTTGAAAAAGGCGACTCCGTTATACGTATATTAAAAGAGCATGAAATAGATTTTATCGTATTGGCCGGTTTTATGTTGAAAATTACGTATCCGCTGCTGGAGGCTTATCCGGAACGCATTGTGAATATTCATCCCGCGTTGTTGCCCAAGTATGGAGGAAAAGGAATGTATGGCGATAACGTGCACAAGGCGGTGGTGTTGGCAAAGGAACCCGAATCGGGCATCACGGTTCATTACGTCAATGAGCATTACGATGAAGGAAATATTATCTTTCAGGTGAAATGCGATTTGCATCCCGATGATACACACGATGTTGTGGCACAGAAAGTGCATGCATTGGAATACGAATATTTCCCCCGCGTGATAGAAAAAGTGGCCAAACGCGCCTGCAGAGGTTACGATGATGTCATTCCCGAATCAATGCTTTGAAAAAGCAAGAAAAAAAGTTATATCCTTAACGATTAGAAAATAAATCATTATCTTTGCAGTCCGTTTTGCGGCTGTGGCGTAATTGGTAGCCGCGCCAGACTTAGGATCTGGTGCCGAGAGGCGTGGGGGTTCGAGTCCCTTCAGCCGCACAGCATGAGCCTTTTGAGAGTGATATCCCGAAAGGCTTTTTTTGTGGAAAAAACTACAGGAAGAATACCAAATAACCTTCTCCGAAAGTGTGTAAGTAGTGAGCACAAATTGGTTTATGCTATTTGTTGAAATAAATTATATATTTCCAACCCTTCCCCCCGTTTCACGGGGTACTTCCCTTGCATCACAAGGGAAGAACTGCGGGCTCAGAAATATTATCGGTGGTGAATGTATCACCCGCGCCACTGAGGCCGTCTCAAAAGTAAAATCTGCCATCAAATTGTCTCCCGATAACTATCGGGATCACTTCGTTACCAATGACATATTTTTATCAATCTCTGATTTTGAGTTATTATAGATTTCTCACTTCGTTCGAAATGACAACCGCAGATAGTTGGACTTCAAGTCAGTGTCATGTTGGAGCAAAGCGGAAATCCCGATTATCGGGGCCGACGAAAGGAGGCATCTGTTTAATTAAATTATTATTCATGTCATTTCCTCTTTATTCCTAAATTTTTGGGTGGGGACTCAACAAAATGAAACTACAGTGGTACTTTTGAGACAACCTCTGCCTGTCCCGAAGTATTTCGGGAAGCGAAGCGGGCGGGGTTAGAATAAACCAACAAATAATAAAAACAAAATTCTGTCCGATACTTATATTTGTTTTTTTTACGTATATTTGTTCCTTTAATTATCAACGAGAAACAAAGCATATTAACCATAAAAGTAACACGAAAATGTCACGATTAGTAACACTTTATTCTCTCCAATGGGGCGACTTGTCGCTCGAAAATGTTTGCCAAAAGGCAAAAGAGTTCGGTTACGACGGCCTTGAACTGGGTTTGCCCGATCACCTCGATGTACGGAGAACCGATCCGGAATATTATCAGGGCATCAGGGACTTACTGGCCGGGTATGGCCTGCAATTACGAACGATCTCCACCCACTTGGTCGGACAGGCTGTGTGCGACAAAATTGACGAACGCCACAAAGGTATCCTTCCGGATTATATTTGGGGCGACGGCGATCCCGAAGGCGTGCGTCAACGCGCCGCAGAAGAGTTGATCAGAACGGCAAAGGCCGCGAAA
>JAQVEB010000147.1 GCA_028698105.1 Petrimonas sp.
TGCGCTCAACCGAATTGCTGCTGTGTTTCTGCAAATATTCTAATCTCTCTCTTTCGTTTCTATCAAGTACTACTCTTCTCATATATCTTTGATTGTGAGACAAATGTAGTAAAAATATATGAAACATGAAAATAATTTAACAATTATAATTATAATTATTTTAAACTACTTAGTTATTTATTTGTATGACAAAAATACATAAATAATTCCGTAAGCCGATATAATGTCGTTCATTTCGGGATTGTGAGTTTGTTTTTTCGCAAAAAAAATCTACCTTTGGTAAACAAAAAACGAAAGAATGGAACAAGCTCCCAAAAAATTCGGTACTTCGGCGGTTTTTTTTACCGCCTTGGCAACCCTTTTCGGGGCTATACTCTTTCTCCGGTTCGGTTACGCGGTGGGCACCGTGGGATTGTGGGGCGTGTTTATGCTGATCGTTGTGGGAAACATGGTTACCATCCCTACAGCATTGGCTATCTCTGAGTTGGCCACGAACAAACGCGTTGAAGGCGGCGGCGAATATTTCATCATTTCCCGCTCTTTCGGGTTAAATATCGGCGGAACGCTGGGATTAATGCTGTATCTTTCGCAAACCATCAGCGTGGCGTTCTACATCATCGCTTTTACCGAAGCTTTCGAATTCTTTTTCAATTACATGGCACAGACACAGGGCATTGTGTTGCCCCGGCAGGTGATCAGTGTGCCGGTGATGCTTATTTTATCGGCACTGGTGATCATAAAAGGAGCAAACATGGGCATGAAAGCCCTGTATGTGGTTGTGGGGCTGCTTATTCTTTCGGTGTTGCTTTTCTTTCTCGGGAAACCCGTTGCAGGAGAACAAGCAACCTATTTTGCTTCGAATGCGAAATTAATGAACACCAGCCAGCTATTTATTGTATTCTCCATTATTTTCCCTGCTTTCACCGGTATGACAGCCGGCGTGGGATTGTCGGGAGACCTTAAAAAACCGGGGAAATCTATCCCGATAGGTACGGTTGCGGGCACACTCACCAGTTTTGTGATCTATTTCTTCATCGCGTATAAATTAGCCGTGTCGGCTTCCACCGATCAACTTTCCAACAATCAACTCATTATGGCCGATATTGCGCTTTTCGGAAGCATTATTGTGCCGTTGGGGTTGGCGGCATCCACGTTTTCATCGGCGTTGGGGTCAATAATGGTGGGGCCGCGCACGTTGCAGGCCATCGCCCTCGATAAATCCATTCCGATACAATCGGCAAACCGGTGGATAAGCAAGATGCGCAAAAAGGACAACGAACCCGTTAACGCCTCCATCGTAACGTGCACCATTGCACTGATCTTTGTGGCTATTGGAGGTGTGGATATTGTTGCGCAAATTATCACGATGTTCTTTTTGGTTACGTACGGTACGTTGTGTTTGATCTCGTTTTTGAATCATTTCGGGTCGTCGCCGGCTTATCGCCCGTCGTTTAAATCGAAATGGTATATTTCGTTGCTCGGTTTTCTGGCCGCAGTGTGGGTAATGTTCCAGATCAGCGTGATGTACACGATAATTGCATTTATCGTGATGATCGCACTTTACAGTTACATGAATTATTACCACAGCGACCGGAAAGGCTTCGCTTCGTTGTTCGCCAACACGCTATTCCAGATGAACCGCAACCTCCAGATATACTTGCAGAAAAAAAGAACCAAAGCCACAATAAAAGACGAATGGCGACCGAGCGCGATCTGTATCTCAAAACACACTTTCGATCGCAATAACGCGTTGCAGCTTCTCGATTGGATATCGTACAAATACGGCTTCGGCACCTACCTGCACCTGATTGACGGTTATTTTTCGAAGAAAACCGACGCTCAGGCCAAGATGGAACTGACACGGCTGCTGGAAAACCTTGCCACATCCAGCCATGTGTATATTGATACCATTATTTCGCCTTCCACCACATCGGCTTTCGCGCAGTCCATCCAAATACCGGGTATTGCCGGAATGGAAAACAACATGGTGATCTTCGAGTTTGAGAAACGCGATCCGCAGGATCTGCACGATATTATAGATAATTTTCGGATGGTGGACGCCGGAGGCTTCGATGTGTGCATTCTGGCTTCGAGCCGTAAACCGATCCACCACAAGAACGGAGTGCACATTTGGGTGAGAAGTTTCGATACCGAAAACACGAACCTGATGATCTTGATGGGATTCATTATTTTAGGACACCCCGACTGGAAGAACGCGAACATCAAGCTTTTCAATATTTGCAAAGAAGAGGATGCAGAATCGGTGAGGGCGCGCATGAACGAACTGGTGGAAGCCGGCCGCATACCCATTACCGCCAATAACGTGGAAGTGATTATCCGCGACGAAAATACCCCGGTGAAACAGGTGATCAACAAACACTCGCTGGACGCAGGCCTCACGATGATCGGGTTTAACGAGAATTCATTTAAAAAAGACGGCGATATTTCACTTTTCGAAGGCTACGGTGATATTGGGAATGTGCTTTTCGTGCATTCCCACGGCGTAAAGGAGATTGAGTGATGGCGGATGATAGGTGTCCGATATCTTAAAGTCTAATCGTCTAACAGTCCGAAGAATGAAAAAACAAAAATTCCCTTTGCTGGCACGGGTTGCCGTAGCCATTGTCCTTGGTATTGTGCTGGGGCAGATAATGCCGGTGTGGCTGGCTCGTATTTTCACTACCTTTAACGGTATTTTCGGTAATTTTCTCGGGTTTATTATCCCGCTGATCATCGTTGGACTGGTTACACCCGCCATAGGCGAACTGGGCAAAGGTGCCGGGAAATTGTTGCTTATTACCACACTTATTGCGTACGGTTCCACGTTGTTTTCGGGATTTTTCACCTATTTTTCTTGCCAGGCAACTTTTCCGTACGTAATCGGGGGAATGGCGTTGCCCGGGGCGACCAATGGCGACAGCAGCGCATTAGCGCCGTACTTCAGCATTGCGATGCCTCCGGTACTTGATGTAATGTCGGCGCTTATTTTGTCGTTTTGCGTGGGTATTGGATTGTCGTTGATTCATGGCGATACGTTGCAAAAGGCATTCAGCGATTTTCGTGAGATCATTGTGCGCATCATCGAGGCGGTAATAATCCCGCTATTACCCATCTATATCTTCGGTATGTTTCTGAGTATCACCATGAGCGGACAGGTTTATGCGGTGATCATGTTGTTTTTTAAAGTGATCCTCGTGATTTTCGTGCTGCATATCCTCCTGTTGCTTATTCAGTACATCATTGCCGGATCTATTACAAAAAGAAACCCGCTGAAACTGCTCAGGACCATGCTCCCAGCTTATGCCACAGCGTTGGGAACGTCATCGTCGGCCGCCACCATTCCGGTAACGCTCAACTGCGCACTTCGCAACGGGGTGCGCGAGTCCATCGCGTCGTTCACCGTCCCGCTGTGCGCCACGATCCACCTGGCAGGAAGCACGATGAAGATCGTAGCTTTTTCGCTGGCGTTCATGTATTTCACGAATATGCCCATCAGTTTCGGCACGATGGCTGGCTTTATCTTTATGCTCGGCATCACCATGATCGCCGCACCGGGCGTACCGGGTGGGGCAATAATGGCTGCCATCGGAATTATTCAGAGTATGCTGGGATTTAACGAGGAGCTTATCGGTCTGATGATCACGGTGTATCTGGCGATAGACAGCTTCGGAACGGCCTGCAACGTTACGGGCGACGGCGCCATTGCCGTGGTAGTTGACCGGATTGCGGGAAAAACTGATAAAGAGTGAGAGTTTCGCCGTGCAGACACAAAACCGCTAATATCCATGTTCATGGACAGCGCTTACCGCACGACCGGACGGGTCGGCATTTTTGCGGAAAGCTTCATCCCATTCCAACGCCACCGGCGTGCTGCACGCGACTGATGGCACGGAAGGCACGCACAGGGCGGCTGAATCCGAAGGGAATAATTCGCTGTAAATGCTTCTGTACAAATATTCTTCTTTCGATAACGGAGGGTTGATGGGAAAACGGTATCTCACGTTGGCCATTTGTTCGTCGGATACTTTCTCGTTGGCGATGGCTTTTAACGTATCAATCCAGTTGTAACCCACGCCGTCGGAAAATTGCTCTTTTTGTCGCCAGGCAACTTCCTGCGGCAAATAATCCTCGAAAGCTTTTCGGAGAATGTATTTTTCAATTTTTCCGTTTCCGGCCATCTTATCTTTTGGGTTCAGACGCATGGCAACGTCCAGAAACTCTTTATCGAGGAACGGCACGCGCCCTTCCACACCCCACGATGCCAACGATTTATTCGCCCGAAGGCAATCGTACTGATGCAACTTACTTAATTTTCGCACGGTCTCTTTATGAAATTCTTCAGCGCTTGGCGCTTTGTGAAAGTACAGATACCCGCCGAAAATCTCATCGGCACCTTCACCCGAAAGCACCATTTTCACGCCCATTGACTTAATAAAACGGGCAATGAGGTACATGGGCGTACTGGCGCGAATGGTGGTTACATCGTAGGTTTCAATATGATAGATCACGTCGCGTATGGCATCAAGCCCTTCCTGCACGGTGTAATGAATTTCGTGATGCACGGAACCGATATGTTTAGCCACTTTTCGCGCAGCAGCCAGATCGGGTGAGCCCTCCAGCCCGATGGCGAAGGAGTGGAGTTGCGGCCACCAGGCATCTTCGGTGTTACCGGATTCAATGCGTTTCGCCGCAAACTTTTTTGCCACAGCCGAGATAATGGACGAATCCAATCCGCCCGAAAGCAATACACCATACGGCACATCGCTCATCAACTGGCGTTCCACCGCGTCTTCCAGCGCCTTTCTGAGCACCGATACGTCCGAAACATTGTCCTTGACGTTCTCATAATCCATCCAATCCCTCACGTACCATTTTTTCGGCTCGCCGTCAGGACTGTAATAATACTGCCCCGGAAGAAATTCCTCGATTTTGTTGCAATAGCCTTCCAGCGCTTTCAGTTCCGATGAAACGTAGTATGCGCCATCTACATCCCATCCCTGGTAAAGTGGGATGATGCCGATGTGATCGCGACCGATCAGGAATCTGTTATGCTCAATATCGTACAACGCGAAAGCGAAAATGCCGTTTAACTCTTCCATGAAATCCGGCCCTTTGTCGCGGTAAAGCGCTAAAATAACCTCGCAATCCGATTCGGTGAGAAATTCGTACTTTCCTTCGTACTTTTTCCTGATCTCGCGGTGATTGTAAATTTCGCCGTTCACAGCCAGCACCAGTTTACCGTCTTTGCTGTACAACGGCTGTCCGCCGGATGCGGGATCTACGATCGCAAGGCGTTCGTGTGCGAGAATGGCCTTATCGCCTACATAAATCCCCGACCAGTCCGGCCCGCGATGCCGAAGTTTTCTCGACATGGACAACAATTGCTGACGCAGTTTTTCCGACGGTTGTTTAATATTGAATGTACAAACTATACCACACATATTCTTTGAGATTTATAGATTGTTAGACTGTTAGACTGTTATATTTGAGGATAAGGATAAAAGAGCCATAACACTCGCATATAGGCACACCAAAAAATTAGCTCATTAGCATGTTGTGAATGTTCTCGGCGGCTTTTCTTCCCGAAGCTATTGCCCGTACCACCAAACTGGCGCCCATAGCCGCATCACCGGCAGCGAAGACCTTTGATACGTTACTTTGGTTTTCTTTGCCTACGGCAACATTTCCGCGAACGTCGTATTCCACGCCCAATTCGTTCAACAATCCTTCGTGCACGGGGTGAACAAAGCCCAACGCGAGCAACACGAGATCGGCTTTTATGATTTCCGTTTTGCCGGTACCGGTCATTTTCATGCGTCCGTTTTCATCTTTTTCCCATTCCACTTCCTCTACCACAGCTTCGGTTACCTGTCCGTTCTTCCCGTTGAATGCAACGGTATTCAGCGCCCAATGACGCTCGCAGCCTTCCTCGTGCGAGGACGATGTTTTCAGTATATACGGATAGTACGGCCATGGCGTATCGGGATTTTTACCGACCGGAGGTTTGGGCAATATCTCGATTTGGGTAACTTTCTGCGCTCCCTGGCGAATGGAAGTCCCCACGCAGTCTGATCCGGTATCGCCGCCGCCGATCACCAAAACATGCTTGTCTTTTGCCGTAATGATCTCGGGCAGGGTTAGTTGTTCTTCCATCAGTAGTTGATTTTCCTGCGATAGAAAATCCATGGCAAAATAAATACCTTTCAGGTCGCGGCCGTTGGGAGTGATGTTCCGTGGTTCTCCGGAACCGATAGCGATGCAAATGGCGTCGAAATCGCCCATCAACTGGGCGCCGGTGATGTTTTTACCTATTTCGGTATTGGTTCTGAAAAGAATACCTTCTTCTTCCAGCAATTTTATCCGCCTGTCAATAACGTTTTTCTGCAACTTAAAATTCGGAATGCCGTAGCGCATCAGTCCCCCCACGCTGTTATCTTTTTCGAAAACGGTAACACGATGCCCTTTGCGGTTCAACTGTTGTGCTGCGGCCAACCCTGCAGGCCCTGAACCGATAACGGCGACCTTTTTGTCCGTTCGCGTTTTAGGCGGTCGGGCTTTGATGAGTCCTTCGCTGAAAGCCACTTCGGTAACCGAGGCTTCGTTCTCCCTGATAGTAACGGGCGCCTCGCTCAAGGCCAGCACACACGATTTCTCACACGGCGCCGGACAAACACGTCCGGTGAAATCGGGAAAATTGTTGGTTTCGTGCAGCACGTCAATAGCTTTTTTCCAGTTGTCTTTGTAGATCAGATCCTGCCATTCGGGCATTTTATTGCCCAACGGGCAACCCCAATGACAGAACGGAATGCCGCAATCCATGCAACGCGATGCCTGCAGCTTGCGGTCTTCGCGGTTAAGCGTTTGTTCTACTTCGCTGAAATCATGTATTCTATCGTGCACAGGACGATATCCTGCTTCTTTTCTCGGAATGGATATAAATGCTTTTGGATTTCCCATATAAAGCCTTTCGTTAAACTTCCCGTCAAAGGGAAGGAGTTAGTAATGTATGAATGTGTAACATATATTTTTTGACGCGCAACGCGGTTCAAAGCATTTCCGGTTTCCGGTAGCTTCGGGGTCAATAATCTCTTTCCACCGTTGCGAGTTTACGGTTGAGTTCTGCCATTTTCTCTTCCTGCAGAACCTTTTTATATTCGATCGGAACTACTTTGATAAACTGATTTACATACACTTCCCAATTATCCAGTATTTTTTTAGCCAACGGACTTTCGGTGTAATTGTAATGATTGGAGATAAGTTGGCGTAATTCCCTGTTGTCCGATTTATCTTCGATAAGCGACAGTTCGACCATTTCCATATTACAGAAGAAATCGAAATTGCCTTTTTCGTCCAACACATAAGCGATGCCGCCGCTCATACCTGCGGCGAAATTTCTGCCGGTTGTGCCCAGAACCACGGTTCTTCCGCCGGTCATATATTCGCAACAATGATCACCGGCGCCTTCCACCACGGCAATTGCTCCCGAGTTGCGTACGCAAAAGCGTTCGCCCACCACCCCGCTGATGTACACTTCGCCTGCGGTAGCGCCATACAGCAGCGTATTGCCGCAGATAATGTTTTCTTC
>JAQVEB010000148.1 GCA_028698105.1 Petrimonas sp.
GTAATCCACCTGAATGGTTCCTAACTGCCAACGACGGCCGAGGGCGTCCTTCACCATAAAATCGAGTTTCGGGCCGTAGAAAGCGGCTTCGCCAAGTTCGATGTTGGCTTTCAGCCCTTTTTCCTGACAAGCTTCGATGATAGCCCGTTCTGCTTTCTCCCAATTTTCGTCGCTACCAATGTATTTTTCTTTGTTCTCGGGGTCTCTTAAAGAGATTTGCGCTTCAAAGTTTTCAAAATTCAACGCGTTGAATATAATGAAAATAATATCCACCACTTTCAGAAACTCGTCTTTTACCTGATCGGGCGTACAGAAGATGTGTGCGTCGTCCTGCGTAAACCCGCGCACGCGTGTGAGCCCATGTAACTCACCGCTTTGCTCGTACCGGTAAACCGTGCCGAATTCAGCCAAACGCAACGGCAATTCTTTATACGAGCGCGGAAAAGCCTTGTAAATCTCGCAGTGATGCGGGCAATTCATCGGTTTGAGCAAAAACTCTTCGTTTTCTTCCGGTGTGTGAATGGGCTGGAACGAATCCTTGCCATATTTGGCGTAATGTCCCGATGTAACGTACAACTGCTTTGAACCGATGTGCGGAGTCATAACCTGTTCGTAATCGAATTCACGCTGAATTTTTTTCAGAAAATCTTCCAAACGCAAACGCAATTGCGTACCTTTCGGCAACCACAACGGCAGTCCCGCACCTACGTTTTGCGAGAAAGCAAACAACTCCAGTTCTTTCCCTATTTTCCGGTGGTCGCGTTTTTTTGCTTCTTCCAGCATTACCAGATACTCGTCCAGCATCTTCTTTTTAGGGAAAGTGATGCCGTAAAGCCGCGTTAGCTGAGGGCGTTTTTCGTCGCCGCGCCAGTAAGCGCCGGCAGCGCTCATCACTTTCACGGCTTTTATGTATGAAGTGTTCGGCACGTGCGGCCCACGACACAGATCGGTAAAATTGCCCTGCGTATAAGTTGTGATGGTGCCGTCTTCCAACTCGCTGATCAGCTCAACTTTATAGTTTTCATTTCGGTCAGAAAACATTTTTATGGCGTCCTGCTTTGCGATGCTTTTGCGCTGAATGTCTTCTTTTGCGGCGATCAATTCCATCATTTTCTTTTCGATAGCAGGGAAATCGGTTTCTTTGATCACTACGCCTTCGCCCGGATCAACATCGTAATAAAACCCGTTCTCAATGGCGGGGCCAATACCGAATTTTATACCGGGATAAAGTTCTTGCAGCGCTTCGGCCATGAGGTGAGCCGATGAATGCCAATAGGCATGTTTGCCTTCGTCGTCATCCCATTTGAGCAATGTGAGCGCGGCATCTTTGTCAATCGGGCGCGTTAAGTCCCACGTTTCACCGTCAACACTTGCTGCGAGCACGTCCTGAGCTAATCTCGGACTGATGCTCTCCGCAATCTCCAAACTCGTAATTCCGTTTTCATATTCCCTTACCGATCCGTCGGGAAATGTAATTTTTATCATATTTTGTACTGTCTTTTTCTGAATTGGATTGCAAAGTTAATGATTTTGTGATTTATAGAAAGTAGTTTTTACTATAAATTTAGATGCAAAACGTAAAACGACAAGGGTAACAATAAAAGAAGATTACCAAGTTTGGCTTTTTTAACGATTTTCGTAAGAGGGTTAACACGATCCCGACTTATCTTTGCCCCGATATGAAAAAAGCCCTCAACACATTTATTGCGCTTTTGCTTGCCTCGGTTGTCGCCTACGGCGGATCGGGGGTGAACGTGTATTTCTTTTGCTGCGATGAATGCAGTTCCGAAGGAATCTCGGCCATCATAGACCATAAATGTTGCGAGGTGCATCACCATCACCACCTGGGCGGGCTAATCACGCATTACGACGATCACCAGTGCATGCAACATTGGTCAGAAGGAGCCGATGAATGCGGCGTGGAACGAATTCCGGTATTGTGGGATTCATTTTCGGATCAAACCAATTACATTCAGCCCATTTTCTTTGATCTCGATAATGCGCTTTTCCAAACGTGCAACAATGAAATTGAAGCTATCCCGTCATCGGATGTATACACAGCCTATCATACCCAGAAACCTCCCAATTTAAGCAAGAAAGATTATTTTTCTCTGCTTACCACACTGATAATTTAATGCATACGCATCCGTTTGCGATAAACGGAAAAGTCATTTTACTGCGCATTCCAAAAAATGCGTATGAACTACGTATTCATCAAATTATCAATCATATATGAAAAGAAAAGCAATTATTTTAATTTTATTTATTTCCACACTTTCCACCTTTGCCGCCGATAAAATTCGCGGATATATTTTCGATGAAAAAAAACAACCGGTTATCGGTGCAAACATTTATTGGGAAAACTCGCAAAAAGGCGTTTCGTCTGACACAAACGGCTTTTTTGAAATTGACCCGCCAAAAGGGCATGAGCATCTGGTCGTCACCTACACCGGATACGTGCCCCAACACGTACATATTGAAGATGCGAACAAAGAAATTCAGGTTTTTCTAAAAGAAGACACCAAGTTGCTGGACGAAGTGGTTATCAGCAAACGCTCTCCCGGAACGGTTACACAGCGGTCGTCCATTCTTCAGAGTCAGAAGGTTACCCTGGGCGAGATCAGGCGCGATGCCTGTTGTAACCTGGGCGAAAGTTTTGTTACCAACCCGTCTGTTGATGTGGCTTACGCCGATGCGGCAACGGGCGCGAAACAAATAAAACTGCTCGGTCTGGCCGGTACTTACGTGCAGATGCTCACCGAAAATTACCCCAATTTCCGCGGCGCGGCCGCTTCCTACGGAATGGATTATATCCCCGGCCCGTGGATGGTCGGAATTTACATTTCCAAAGGCACTTCTTCGGTAAAAAACGGTTACGAGGCGTTGACCGGACAAATCAACGTGGAGTACAAAAAACCGGAAACGATGGACAAGTTCTCCATGAACCTGTTCACCAGCGATGCTTTGCGCATGGAAGCCAATGCCGATGCAAGCATCCATCTGAACGACAATGTGCGCACAGCCCTGTTTGTCCATTATTCAAACGATACACAGGCGCACGACCGCAACAACGACGGTTTTTTGGATTATCCGAAAACCGAACAATTCAACCTGATGAATCGCTGGGAGCAGGAAACGGAAAACTATGTTGGCCAATACGGGGTGAAGTACCTTCACGAAAACCGTACCGGCGGACAGGATACCGAACATCACAACATTGCCGATCCGTACGTTATTTCACTGAAAACCAACCGGGGTGAATTTTTCACCAAACAAGCGTATTCCACCGTCAATGACGATAACCTGATGACGAGCACGGCGCTGATCGCTTCCGGGTCCATTCACGATCAGAAATCAATGTATGATGCTACATCGTACAACATCAATCAGAAAAACCTGTATCTGAGTTTGATCTTCGAGAAGGAATTTTCGCATAAACACAGCCTCAGCACCGGGCTGAGCCTGAACTACGACGGCTTCGACGAAATGCTTGCCGGAGAATCGTACAACCGGAAAGAAACCGTGCCAGGGGCTTACCTGCAATATACGTACAACCTGAACGACAAGTTTATTGTCCTTGCCGGTGTGCGTGCCGATAACAGCAACCGCTTCGGTTTTTTTGCAACGCCGCGGCTGCACGTGAAATACAATCCGGCGGAGTGGCTTCACCTGCGTGCTTCCATCGGAAAAGGGTTCCGTACAGCCAACGTGCTGGCCGAAAATAATTACCTGCTCGCAAGCTCGCGAAAAATAAACATCGCCGACAACCTCGATCAGGAAGAAGCCTGGAACACGGGCTTGAACGCTACATTTTATATCCCCATCGGAGACAGGCAGATGACGATTATCGGCGATTATTACTACACGCGGTTCCTGAAACAGGTTGTAGTGGATGTGGACAGCGATCCGAACGCCATCAGTTTTTACAATCTGGATGGTGGAAAATCCTATTCAAACAGTGCGCAAATTGAAGTGAGTTATCCGTTCTTCGACGGATTTACGCTCACCGCGGCGTACCGTTACACGCGTTCGATGTCCGATTACCGGAATCCGGCAACCGGCGAGGTTCGTTTCTTAAACAAACCGCTTATGAACGATTACAAAGGGTTGATCACGGCTTCGTACCAAACGCCGCTCAGGAAATGGCAGTTCGATGCAACCGCCCAGATTAACGGCGGTGGACGAATGCCTACACCCGATGCCGTTAATCCGTTGTGGGACGATCGTTTTAAGCCGTTTACGGTAGTGAACAGCCAGATAACCAAATTCTTCCGCAACTGGTCGGTTTATGTGGGCGCCGAAGACCTGTTCGATTTTCGTCAGGCAAACCCCATTATTGACGCCGCCAACCCGCGTAGCGACAATTTCGATGCCACCATGATCTGGGGCCCTGTACACGGCCGGATAGTTTACGCAGGATTGCGGTTCAACGTGCCGAGGTTTTAAAAGTTTATACACGACACGATGTCTGCGAAGTCCGACACGTGCAAGTAATTATTAATCAAAATAGTTCGTGATAAAATAACATCACAACGAACTATTGAAATCAATCACCCAAAAATAACATTCAAGATGAAAAAAATTATTTTAATATTCGTAGCGTGCATGAGTCTTTCAGGAACTACTTTCGCACAGAAAACGCAAAAGACAGACAAGAAAAACAACAAGGAAACCGTTGAGTTCGTTGTGACGAGCGAAGACATCTGCGACAATTGCGTGCGAAAGATCAACAACAACATCGCTTTTGAAAAAGGCGTTACCGGAATTGATATTGACAAAGAGTTCAATAAAGTAAAGATAACCTATCGAAAAGACCGCACTTCGCCACAGAAACTGAAAACGGCCTTCTCGAAAATAAAAATGGATGTGGCGGAAGTGAAGGCGGAAACCGATAACAAAGCGAAAGACTAACCCTTTTTTCCTGTTCATTTTTCCACAAAAAATGCTTCTTCGATAAAAAAATGCAAAAAAATTTGGAAAAAAGGAAAACAAAACAGAACTTTGCAACGTTGTAACTAAAACAAAAAAATGACAACAAGCAGTAACTATAAGATGATGGCCGCTATGATGATGCGAAAACAAGTCGCAGAGGCCGTCGTATAGATACACGAAGCACAAATAAACAAATACAGAAGCCTCTGCACATTGCAGGGGCTTTTTCTATTTCAAGTTTCACATTTTAAAAAAATCAGCGCAAGCGCTAAAATTAAATCATTAAAAAACAAAGCAAATATGAGTAATTTACATTTCGCAACCAACGCGTTGCACGCAGGACACAACGTAAAGGAAACGCAGGGAACACGCGCAGTACCCATTTATCAGACTTCATCGTACGTTTTCGAGAATGCCGATCAGGCAGCTAACCGCTTCAACCTTTCGGAAGGCGGATACATTTACACCCGACTCAACAACCCCACCAACGATGTGCTGGAACAACGTCTGGCGGCTATCGAAGGCGGAATTGGAGCAGCCGTTACGGCCTCGGGCACGGCAGCTATCGTAACCGCCCTGCTCACCATCCTCAAATCGGGTGACCACATTGTTGCTTCGAGCAGCCTTTACGGCGGCACATTTAATTTACTGAATGTTACGCTGCCGCGTTTGGGGATCACCACTACTTTTGTGGATTCTTCGGTCGTGGAAAATTACGACAAAGCGGTTAACGAGCATACGCGGGTGATTTTTCTGGAATCGTTGGGAAACCCCAAACTGGACGTGCAGGATATTGAAGCCGTAGCGGCCATTGCCCAAAAACATCAGATTCCGCTCATCGTGGACAACACCGTGGCATCTCCTGCGTTGATCAACCCGATAAAACACGGTGCGAACATTGTGATTCACTCGCTCACAAAATACATCTGCGGAAACGGCACCTCACTGGGCGGCGCCATCATTGATGCGGGAACATTCAATTGGGGTAACGGCAAGTTCCCCGAATACACCGAGCCGTCGCCAGCCTACCACGGCTTGAAGTACCACGAAGTGTTGGGCAACGCGGCATTTATCGCGCGTGTACGTACCGAAGGGTTGCGCGATCTGGGCGCGGCACTGAGCCCGTTCAACGCTTTTCAGATTCTGCAAGGATTGGAAACATTGGAAGTGCGGATGAAAAAGCACTGCGAAAACGCGTTAGCGTTAGCCGAATGGCTGCAACAACAGCCCGAAGTGGCATGGGTGCATTATCCGGGGCTTAAATCGGACACGTATCACGAGTTGGCGAAAAAATACCTGCCGAACGGGCAGAGCGGGATTGTAACCTTCGGTTTGAAGGGTGGTTACGAAGCAGCTAAAAAAGTTGCCGACAATACGAAGTTGTTCTCGTTGCTGGCCAATATCGGTGATACCAAATCGTTGATCATTCATCCGGCGAGCACCACACACCAGCAACTCTCCGAAGCCGACCAGGCCGGCGCCGGCGTTACGCCCGATCTGATCCGCCTGTCCGTTGGATTGGAAGATATCGAAGATTTGAAAGCCGATTTAAAACAAACGTTTTGATTTTGTAGGGCGTGTCTCAAAAGCACACGTATGACACGGATTAAACTGATTTTCACTGTTAAGAAAGACATACTGTGTTGATTTGTAGAATAATAAAATCAGTGTATATTTGTTAAATCAGTGTTATCAGCGTTCCATTTTACTTTTGAGACAGCTCTAATTTTATTATTGCATACGCTTAATGATGCTGTACGACTGCACAATACCCAGTTCGCCGGCTTTTCTGAGGTCGTCGAGCCCGGTTTGAGTTTCACCGATCGAAAGGCGTGCCAGACCGCGATTGAAATAAGCTTCGGCAAAATTCGGTTCCCGCTTTATGGCCTCGCTGTAATCGTTTATCGCTGCGCGATAGTCTTTTTCGATGCTGTAGATCTCGGCGCGGTTATAGTAGGCGAAATAAAAGTCGGGATTCATGCGAAGGATCTTTTCGTAATCTTTCAGAATAGCATCGTACTCAATCTTTCTTTTGGAAACTTCGGGTATTTTGGGCAAATTATTTTGCGCAGCAAACTTGGCGTCGCGCGAAGGCAGATTCACACCCAGTGGCGAGTCGCTTGTTTGCAACTGATCCTGTTGCGGAGCGTCCGGGTCAAATTCCAGTTGCTTGGTGCGCGCCACCGCACGGGCAAAATAGGCCATCATCATATCGGGTTTCAGTTCGATGGTTTTGTTGATGTCCTGCAGGGCGTTGGCATAGTCCTGTACCAGCATGTAATCCATTCCGCGGCCGAAGTATAACGCGGCGTTGCCGGATGCTTCCTGTATCCGTTTGGAGTAATTGTCAATTGATCGGAAGTGTGTTTGTATCTGCAGTTCGTTAAGCGGAGCTTCATTGTTGGTTATACGCAGCTTCCACGTAAGGCCGAGGTTCCCGTTCGATTGATCAAGTTCTTTCGAAAAATAGACCGGACGTTGAACTTCATACGGCCTTTCGTAATAGGTAAGTACAAATCGGGGTTCCATCTCCACGCTTGCGTTCATGTTTTGTACTTTCCCCCTGCTCTGGCTCTGATATTTGTTCTTTTGTTCGGTTTCTTTATCTGCTACCACCAGCATGTTGAATTTCTCGATGTC
>JAQVEB010000149.1 GCA_028698105.1 Petrimonas sp.
GTTTATCCCTGACGTTGTTTGTACTTGGGATTTTTTTTGTTGATTACATATAAACGGCCTTTTCTTCTAACCAATTTGCAGTCGGCCGTACGTTTTTTTATGGATGCTCTTACTTTCATATTTTTTTAGATTTTTAGACTGTTCGATTTTAGACTTTCAGACTGTTAGATGTTTTTCTTTGTCTATTCGTCTAATTATCCGATTGCCTATTGTCTGTTTTTTATTTATATCTGAACGAAATTCTACCTTTGGTAAGGTCATAAGGCGACATCTCCACGCGAACCCGGTCTCCGGGCAGGATGCGAATGTAGTGCATACGCATTTTACCGGAAATGTGCGCGGTAATTTCGTGCCCGTTTTCCAACTCTACGCGGAACATTGCGTTCGACAATGCTTCCACGATAGTTCCGTCTTGTTCAATTGCTGCCTGTTTAGCCATTTAAAGATAATCTCCTTCTTATTAATTGTTAGTTGTTTCTTCGATAAATTCGAAAGTTGATAAAATATCGGCCTTGCCGTTACGGATAGCCACAGTGTGTTCAAAATGAGCCGATGGTTTGCGGTCTTTCGTCCGCACGGTCCATCCGTCTTTTTCAAAAACCACGTTCTTACTTCCCATATTGATCATCGGCTCAATAGCAATGCACATGCCGTTCTTGATCAATGGGCCTGTTCCGCGCCGGCCGTAGTTCGGCACTTCGGGAGCTTCGTGCATGTTGCGTCCGATACCGTGTCCCACCAATTCGCGCACTACGGAATATCCGTGCGTTTCGCAATACTGCTGGATAGTTGAACCGATATCTCCTATCCTGTTGTCTTCGCGGGCTTGCGCGATTCCCTTGTAGAGCGATTCTTTGGTAACCCTGAGCAACTCTTTCACTTTCGGATCAACTTCGCCAACGCAAAACGTGTAGGCCGAGTCGCCGCAATATCCCTGTTTGGTTGTGCCACAATCAACGGATATGACGTCTCCTTCCTGCAAAGGTTTATTATTGGGTATGCCGTGCACAACGTTTTCGTTAACCGATGTACAAATGGAGTTTGGGAAACCGCCGTATCCCAAAAAAGTGGGTATGGCTCCGTGATCTCTGATGAATTCCTCTGCTATTTTATCGAGTTGGAGCGTGGTAACTCCCGGTTTAATGTGTTTGGATAACTCTCCGAGAGTCATTCCAACCAGCCGGTTGCTCGCACGCATCAATTCGATTTCCTCATCGGTTTTCAATATGATCGTTCTGCCATTTCTCATTTATCAGAAAAAACCTTTTTAATAAGCCGCAATTGACCCTGTTCTGCCTTTAATTTTCGAGCCGGATTTCAGGAACCCATCGTAATGGCGCATCAACAAATGGCTTTCTATTTGCTGAAGTGTGTCTAACACAACTCCCACCAGGATGAGCAACGATGTACCTCCGAAGAAATGGGCAAACTGGCCGTTCACGCCCAAAATGCTGGCAAAAGCCGGCATGATGGCTACCAAAGCCAGGAATATTGACCCCGGCAGAGTGATGCGCGACATAATGGTATCCAGATACTCCGCCGTTCTCTTACCGGGTTTTACTCCGGGAATAAATCCGTTGTTGCGCTTCATGTCTTCAGCCATTTGCGTTGGATTCACCGTAATCGCGGTGTAGAAATACGTGAAAGCGATAATAAGCAACCCAAACAGCAGGTTATACCAAAAACTGTTGGAGTTCATTAACGCTCCGATGAATCCTCCTCCGTCTTTTGCGGCGAACTGAGCGAGCGTGATGGGGATGAACATAATTGCCTGTGCAAAAATGATCGGCATAACGTTTGCCGCGTTCACTTTCAACGGAATATACTGCCTTACGCCACCATATTGCTTATTGCCAACAACTCTTTTTGCATACTGCACGGGAACTTTACGCGTACCTTGTACCAGCATAATAGCCAATCCCGTAACAATGAGCAGGAAGAATATTTCGATGAGAAATACCAACAACCCGCCGGGAGCATTGAACAACCTGTCCCACTCGGCTACCAATGCGTGCGGTAAACGGGCGATGATACCGATGAGGATGATAAACGAGATACCGTTACCAACACCTTTATCGGTAATGCGTTCACCCAACCACAAAACGAACATACTTCCCGCAGCCAGAATAATGGTCGAGGGCAACACCCAATCCCAGAATCCTCCGGGTATTGCTCCCTGCAAAGCGCCGTAAATGTATGCCGGCCCCTGCATGAGCAGAATGAGCACCGTGAGATAACGGGTGTATTGGTTCATTTTGGTGTGGCCGCTTTCGCCTTCGCGTTGTAATTTCTGGAAGTACGGAACGGCTATTCCGAGCAACTGCATTACGATGGAGGCCGAAATGTACGGCATGATCCCTAATGCGAAAATAGATGCATTGGCAAATGCACCTCCCGAAAACATATCCAACAATCCCAACAATCCTGAACTGGCATTTGTTCGTAGCGAAGCTAAAAGAGCCGGGTCAACACCGGGCAGTACCACATACGATCCAAACCGGTATATGGCTACGAACAACGCCGTGATCAACAATCTTTGGCGAAGGTCTTCTATTTTCCAAATATTTTTAAGTACTTGTATAAATCTCATTTTGTTAGAGTTTTACTGCGGTTCCACCTGCGGAAGTAATTGCTTCTTCGGCTGATTTTGAAAAAGCGTGAGCTTCCACTTCGAGTTTCGCCTTTAAAGAGCCTTTACCAAGAATTTTCACTAAGTGTTTGGGAGAAATGAGTCCGGCTTCCATCAAAACTTTGGGATTTATTTTCGATACTTTTTGCGTATCGGCTATTTCCTGGAGTTTTTCGAGATTAATGGCTCTATATTCTACGCGCTTCAACGGATTGAATCCGAATTTGGGCAAACGACGTTGCAACGGCATCTGTCCTCCTTCAAATCCTGTCTTGCGGGAATACCCCGATCTTGATTTTTGTCCTTTATGTCCTTTGGTAGATGTTCCACCTTTACCCGATCCCTGTCCGCGACCGATTCTTTTGCGGGTTTTGGTTGAACCTTCTGCCGGCTTTAAATTCGATAAATCCATTTCTATATTTTTTTTATCGTTATAAACTAATTATTCAATTACTGTTACCAGATGATCAACTTTCCGGATCAATCCTCTGATAGCTGGGGTATCCTCATGTTCTACCACACGGTTCATTTTCGTGAGCCCAAGTGCGTCCAACGTTCTTTTTTGCACTTTCGGACACCCGATTCTGCTTCTGGTCTGTTTAACTTTTATCGTTGCCATGTATGATCCTCCTGTTTTATCCTTTAAATACTTTTTCCAAACTTACGCCTCTGTTCTGGGCAACCGTAACGGGATCTCTCAGTTCGCTAAGAGCAGTGATGGTGGCTTTAACCAGGTTGTGCGGATTTGATGATCCTTTTGATTTCGCCAACACGTCTGTAATGCCAACACTCTCAAGCACGGCACGCATAGCGCCTCCGGCCTTAACTCCTGTTCCTGTAACCGCAGGTTTAAGGAAAACCTGTGCGCCTCCGAAACTGGCAACTTGCTCGTGCGGAATGGTGCCTTTATATACCGGAACCTTTACCAGATTCTTTTTTGCGGCTTCCACGCCTTTGGCGATTGCCGTGGTAACTTCGCCGGCTTTACCTAATCCCCAGCCTACGATACCGTCTTCATTTCCTACCACTACCATAGCAGCGAAAGTGAATGTACGACCTCCCTTGGTTACTTTTGTCGTACGGTTAATAGCCACCAATCGGTCTTTTAACTCTATATCGTTTGTCGTTTTTACTTTATTATTTACTGCCATGATCGTTTAAAATTTAAGTCCTCCTTTACGAGCGGCATCAGCCAGTTCTTTAATACGTCCGTGATACAGGTAACCGTTCCTATCGAAAGCTACCTGCTCTATTCCGGCTTCTTTTGCATTTTTGGCAATCAACTCACCCACTTTGGCAGCAATCTCTTTTTTCGGAAGTTTTTCTTCGATTTTCAAAGAAGAAGCGGTAGCCAATGTTTTACCGGTAATGTCGTCAATCACCTGAGCATATATCTGTTTATTGCTCCTGAACACGGATAAACGGGGACATTCTGTTGTTCCGTACACTTTTCCGCGAACACGAGTTTTTATCTTTTGTCTTCGTTGTTCTTTTGTTAACATAGTAATTTCAGTTTACGCAAAATTATTTAGATGCAGTTTTACCGGATTTCCGACGAATTTGTTCTCCCACGAAGCGGATACCTTTTCCTTTGTAGGGCTCCGGTTTGCGGAACGAGCGAATTTTCGCGCATACTTGTCCGAGTAATTGTTTATCACAAGATTCCAGAATGATCAACGGATTCTTGTTTCTCTCCATTTTGGTTTCAACCTTTATTTCGTCCGGCAATTGCAGGAATATGCTGTGGGTGTAACCAAGTGATAATTCCAGGAGTTGTCCCTGGTTCGTAACACGATAGCCTACGCCCACCAACTCCAGTTCTTTACGAAAACCTTCCGAGACGCCTGTTACCATGTTGTTGATCAAAGAACGGTATAAGCCGTGCATAGCGCGGTGTTCCTTGTCGTCGGTCGGACGTTCTACAGTTAATATACCATTTTCAACCGCAACTTTGATGTCGGGGTTTACTTGTTGTTTCAATTCGCCTTTCGGCCCTTTCAACGTGATCATGTTGTCTTCGCCAACAGTGACGGCCACGCCGTTAGGCAATTTTATGGGTAATTTTCCTATTCTTGACATACTTTTCTCTCCTCAAATTAATAAACGTAACACAACACTTCTCCACCCACTTTCTGTTCGCGAGCTTCTTTATCCGTCATTACTCCTTTGGAAGTAGATAATATGGCTATACCCAACCCATTGAGTACGCGTGGCATTTCTTTATAGCCGGCATACTGGCGTAAACCGGGGGAAGAAACGCGAATCAACTTCTTGATTGCATTAACTTTATTTACAGGATCGTATTTCAAGGCGATCATGATAGAGCCTTGAGGTCCTTCTTCTACAAACTTATAATTAAGAATGTAGCCTTTCTCAAAAAGAATTTTTGTAATGTCTTTTTTGAGATTTGATGCGGGAATTTCCACTACCCGGTGGTTTGCCTGGATAGCGTTTCTCAACCGCGTCAAATAATCTGCTATTGGATCTGTCATATAAAAAATGATTTAAATTGATCCCGACTGCCGGGACAATATTTATGAGCCCCCTCTAGCTCCCCCAAATGGGAGAGAATTAGGGAATATTTTATCTTTTGGTCAGGTTTTCCTTTCTCATTCCCTCCCTATTGGGGAGGGATTAAGGGAGGGGCCTACCAGCTTGCTTTTTTCACACCGGGGATCAAACCTTGCGAAGCCATTTCTCTGAATTGAATACGAGAAACTCCGAACTGACGCATATATCCTTTCGGACGTCCGGTTAATTTGCAACGGTTGTGCAAACGAACGGGAGATGCATTTTTCGGGATGGTTTGGAGCGCTTCGTAGTTGCCTTCTGCCAGATATTTTGCTCTTTTTTCGGCATATTTCACAACCATTTTGGCTCTTTTAACCTCGCGGGCTTTCATTGATTCTTTTGCCATGCTTATTTATTTTTTATCAGTTTTAAACGGTAACCCGAATTCTCTCAGCAGTGCATAACCTTCTTCATCGGTAGGCGCCGAGGTAACGAACGTAATATTCATTCCGAGTAAACGGGAAATATTATCAATGTTGATTTCGGGGAAGATGATCTGTTCTTCCACTCCAAGGGTGTAGTTGCCGCGTCCGTCGAGTTTTCCTTCAATTCCTTTGAAGTCGCGGATACGGGGCAATGCCACGCGCACGAGTCTTTCCAGAAATTCGTACATCTTGTCGTGACGCAAGGTTACGCGAACGCCGATAGGCATTTTTTTACGCAGCTTGAAGTTTGAAATATCTTTGCGCGAATAGGTTGCCACGGCTTTTTGTCCGGTGATGGTGGTTAGTTCGTTGATTGCCGTATCAATGATCTTCTTATCGGCAACGGCCATTCCCAACCCCTGGTTGATAACGATCTTTTCGAGTTTGGGCGCCTGCATTACGGATTTGTATCCGAATTCTTTCATCAGAGCGGGAACAATGCGTTCTTTGTAGTCCGATTTTAAACTTACTGTATAACTCATTTAATTTCCTCCCCCGATTTTTTTGCGTAACGCACTAATTTACCTTTTTTGTCTTCTTTTCTGCCAATGCGGGTTGGTTTTCCGGTTTTGGGATCCACCAGATTGAGGTTGGAAATGTGCACGGAGGCTTCTTTCTTCTCAATTCCGCCCTGCGGGCTTTTTGCATTGGGTTTTGTATGCTTCGATACAATGTTTACGCCTTCTACGATGGCACGTTGTTTTGTAACCTGCACTTCGAGCACGCGTCCGGTTTTTCCTTTGTCTTCGCCGGAGTTTACGTAAACGATATCGCCTTTCTTTATATGTAATTTACTCATCGCCTTTTCGTTTTAATGGATTAAAGTACTTCGGGCGCTAAAGAAACAATCTTCATGTTCGTTGCACGAAGCTCGCGGGCTACAGGCCCGAAAATACGGCTTCCGCGCAACTCGCCTGCGTTGTTCAACAATACGCATGCGTTATCGTCGAAACGTATGTAGGAACCATCGGCGCGACGAATTTCTTTTTTCGTGCGAACAATAATTGCTTTAGATACTGCACCTTTTTTAATGTCACTTGAAGGGATCACATTTTTGATAGCAACAACAATGATGTCTCCCACAGACGCGTAGCGTCTTCTGGTACCGCCTAATACACGAATGCAAAGCGCTTCTTTGGCGCCGCTGTTATCGGTAACCGTTAATCTTGATTCTTGTTGTATCATAATTACTTAGCCCTTTCTATAATTTCTACTAATCTCCATCGCTTGGTTTTACTCAAAGGACGCGTTTCCATAATGCGCACGGTGTCGCCTATATTACAGTCGTTCTTTTCGTCGTGGGCGTGAAATTTCTTCGTTTTATTAACGAACTTCCCATATATAGGGTGTTTTTCTTTCCATTTTACGGCAACGGTAATGGATTTATCCATTTTGTTGCTGAAAACGACCCCGATTCTTTCTTTTCTTAAATTTCTCGTTTCCATTCTATGTTGTTATGCTTTTTTCAGTTGTCTTGCCCGCAGTTCTGTGTGGATACGTGCAATATTTCTGCGTCTGTGTTTCAGTGAATCCGGATTGTCGAGCGGAGTAATGGTGTGATTGATCGTCAATTGATTCAATTCCATTTTTTCGGCATCCAATCTTTCCATCAAATCCTTATCGGATAGCTCTTTTAATTCTTCTTTTACTTTCTTTGCTTTCATATTGCATTACGAGTTTTGTTCGTCGTGATCATAATCTCTTCTTACCACAAATTTGGTAGTAACCGGCAATTTCTGAGCAGCCAAACGCAATGCTTCCTTTGCCACTTCGTACGATACACCTTCTACTTCAAATATGATTCTTCCGGGGGTAACGGGCGCTACAAATCCTTCGGGATTACCTTTTCCTTTACCCATACGTACTTCAGCAGGTTTTTTGGTGATCGGTTTATCGGGAAAAATCCTCACCCACACTTGTCCCTGACGCTGCATGTAACGCG